>CAVEWO010000057.1:0-7450 GCA_963619345.1 Bacteroidaceae bacterium | reverse complement strand
CTCCATCCTGCACTTCCGGAACCTGCAGCATTTCCATACTGGCCGCCGCCATACGCTCCGCCGTACGAAGTGTTCCCCCGTCCGGCTCCACTGCGCCTGAACTTTGCAGTAAACTGAAGAAATTTCTGGTTTTCTCTGTATCTGGCATTTATGTTTCTCGAAAACATCCTGCAGTATACATATATCAGTATCAGCACCGCCAGGATATAAAGCAGTCGCCGCCTTACGAACATATCCGCTATGATGAGTATCAACGAAACGATCAGAAGGAAGCGGTTGAGATTGTCGTTGCCATACCTTCCGCGCATCAGATTTGCGAACCACATGCCGAATCTGTTCATGAGAACACCTCCTGAGCCGCTTCAACTGATTTCATCGCATCCTTACAGTAATAATCTGCGCCAATCTTCTCAGCATAGTCAGCAGTGAGCACTGCGCCTCCGACCATCACTTTGCAGTCCGGAGCTGCAGCCTTTACAGCAGTTATCGTATCCTCCATGCTTTTCAGCGTAGTAGTCATCAGTGCGCTCAGTCCGACCAGTTTTATATCTTTTTCCAGTACTGTATCCACTATCGTTTCTACGGGAACATCTCTTCCGAGATCTATCATCCTGAAACCGTAGTTTTCCATTATCACTTTGACGATATTCTTTCCTATGTCGTGTATATCGCCCTTTACCGTAGCGATCACCACATCTCCCAGCGATACCGATTCACTGTCAGACTCCGCAAGGCGCGTCTTTACGATGTCAAAACCGGCCTGAGCCGCCGTGGCTGCCTGAAGCATCTGAGGCAGGAATATCGTGCCTTTTTCAAAACCTTTTCCCACATTGTCAAGCGCAGGTATCAGAAAGTCATTGACGAGCTCCATCTCGCTGTGTGTCTCCAGCAGCTTACTCACCGCCGATGCCGTGTCAGCCTTCATGCCTTTTTCTATGCATCGGAATATATCCGCACTCTCTCCTGACGCACTGCCTGAAGATCCGCCGTCTCCTGAGTCTTTTTTCACACGCTTTGAAGTCTCCACCTGATAATCAGCGTATCTTTCTATATATCTTGTCGCATTCTCATCCACATTTTTCAGTACATTGAATGCGTAGATCGCTGACATCATATCCTCATCGTTAGGGTTTATTATCGGAAGATCTAGTCCGCACTCCATCGCCATGGCGAGGAAAGTCCTGTTCACTATTATACGTGCAGGCAGACCGAAGCTGATATTCGATACTCCAAGTGCCGTTTTAAGACCCAGCTGTTCCTTCACCATCCTCACAGCCTTTAGAGTCTCATTGACCTCTTTCTGCTGTGCTGACGCAGTCAGAGTCAGACAGTCTATTATCACGTCTTCCTTAGGGATGCCGTATTCCAGCGCTCTCTTCATTATCCTTTCGGCTATCGCAAAGCGCTCTTCCGCTGTCGGCGGGATGCCGTCACTATCCAGTGTGAGTCCTATCACTGCTGCGCCATATTTCTTCACGATAGGAAAAATATTCTCCATCACTTCAGGCTCACCGTTTACAGAGTTCACTATAGCCTTGCCGTTGTATACTCTGAGCGCAGCTTCAATAGCTGCAGGATTGGATGAATCTATCTGCAGCGGCAGTCCCGTTATAGACTGCAGTTTTTTTATTACCCTTGGAAGCATGCTCACATCGTCGAGCGAAGGAACTCCGACATTAACGTCGAGTATTTCCGCACCTGCATCGATCTGCTCCACAGCCTGAGTCAGTATATAGTCAAAGTCCTCTTCCAGCAGAGCCTGCTTGAGTCTCTTCTTGCCTGTTGGATTGATCCTCTCTCCGATGACCGTCACGTGATCCACATGCACGACATCAGTACTGCTGCATATCCTCAGTCCACGGCTTTCCCGATCTGCCTGACTGCTTCCTTCCGCCGCCTCTTCCGGCACGGCATTGAGGCTGTCCCTGTATGCTGCAAGTCCCGCAATATATTCAGGATCTGTACCGCAGCAGCCTCCGACCATATTTATACCAAAGTCGATATACTCTTTCATAGTATCGACGAACTGTTCGCACGTTATATCATAGGTTCCGGTCTCCGGATCAGGAAGACCTGCATTAGGCTTTGCAAATACCGGTACCGAAGTGAGCGTTCTCAGCTTCTTTGCCATCGGCATTATTTCCACAGGGCCCAGTGAGCAGTTTATCCCCATCGCGTCGACTCCTAGTCCTTCGAGCGTCATAGCCATCGCTTCAAGGCTCACACCGGTGAACGTCCTTTCGTTTTCCTCAAATGTCATCGACACCATGACCGGAAGATCGGAGTTCTCCTTTGCTGCGAGCACTGCAGCTCTTACTTCGTAGAGATCCGTCATCGTCTCTATCACCACGAGATCAGCACCGTGATCCCGTCCTGCTCTGACTATTTCAGCAAACGCGTCATATGCATCCTCAAAAGCCAGGGTCCCCATCGGCTCCAGCAGTTCTCCAAGCGGCCCTATCCCCAGCGCCACCTTTACATCTCTGCCCCTTTCCTCAGCTGCATCCTTTCTGGCTTCATCCGCAACATCCACAGCAAATGCCACCGCCTGTTCCAGCGGCCTGTCCATCTCGTCAGACTTGAACCTGTTCATTCCAAATGTGCTCGCATATATTATGTCCGAGCCTGCGTCTATATATTGAGTGTAGATGTCGCGCCATACCTCCGGATGCGCAAGCCCGAACTGCGTAGTTGTTTCTTCAGGATCCATGCCTGCTCTCTGGAGCATCGTTCCCATCGCCCCGTCAAGTATATATATTTTTTCGTTGAAATCAATCGCCACAGAATTTCCCCTCTCTTCTAAGTGTACATTTTTCTCTCAGCACGCATTCGCCGCACGTGGCAAGCCGCCCTTTTACAGGATGATCTGCGAGCCCTATTATCGCAGTCACTGATTTTCTCGGTATCATCAGAAAATTTGCAGTCACGTTCAGCCCGATTTTTCGCTGGCCGTCAACGTATGAAATGACCAATTTCTGCATATCCAGCGGACAGTCACCGTACCCCGGGCTGAAACGCCCCGTTTTGTAACCATCGGTTGCCGCCTTTATATGATCCTCGTAATCATCGCAGAGGCTTTCCACAAGAACCGACGCCCCGCTGTCTGCAATGACAGCCTTTGCCATGTCAGTCACCTGCAGTTTTCTTATCAGATTGTCCACTCCTATACCAAGCGTAAGCGCCATAACTATTACCTTGCGGCACCCCTCCAGATGTTTTTTAAGTGAAAACCCCTGAACCTTTATGTCAGCCATATCCATGACTCTGTATATAGCTTTGGGCTTTGCTGCAGCAAGCAGTGCTCTTTCCACCTCATCCAGCGTCTCATTCAGACTTTCGTCACTTGCATCGCACGTTCCCAGCGCAGCAAGCCATTTATCTCTCGCAATACGTTCTGTTATTTCTATATTCATTCGCATAAGCGCCTGCCTCTTACAGCAGGTCTTTTATATTTTCATACACTTTGATTGCAACATCTGCATTGTTCATTATGTAAAGGTGTATGCCATCTACTCCGTTCGTTATCAGGTCTCTGATCTGGTTTGACGCATACTCGATACCGGCTTCAAAGAGTTCCTCAGGCTTGTTTTCATAAAGTCCTATCATCTTAGTAAAGTCATGCGGAAGACTAGCACCGCTCAGCGCCACAGTTCTCTGTATCTGCCTTGCATTGGTTATCGGCATTATTCCTGCAGAAACCGGCACGTCTATTCCCAGCATCCTTGCTTTTCCCATGAATTCATAGAAAAGCTGGTTGTCAAAGAACAACTGCGAAATCAGCACTTTCACTCCTGCGCCGATCTTGTACTTGAGGTTCTGTATGTCCTCGTCAAGCGACTTGCTCTCATAATGACCTTCCGGATAGCATGCGCCGAGTATCTCCAGATCGTCGCTGCATTTTCTCTGCACTTCGATAGCCAGCTCGTTCGCATGATGAAAATCCTTTTTTATCTCGCGGTCATCTACTATATCGCCTCTCAGCGTCAGTATGTTCTTTATGTCTGCATCATAGAATCTGCCTATCATTTCCTTGACGTCTTCTCTTGAAGAATTTATGCATGTGAGATGTGCAAGTGTCTCTATGCCGAATCTTTT
The DNA here is from genome assembly GCA_963619345.1 of Bacteroidaceae bacterium. Taxonomy (GTDB): domain Bacteria; phylum Bacillota; class Clostridia; order Peptostreptococcales; family Anaerovoracaceae; genus Lentihominibacter. The sequence goes on along the minus strand of CAVEWO010000057.1, from coordinate 3,355 downwards.
CTTGATATTGGACGCTATCTCGCATGTATAATTATCCGTCATGCTTCCGCCTGCCCCATACGTAACACTGATGAAATCAGGTTTGCAGACTGCGATCTTTTCAACTGTGTCATAAATGGATTCTATATTCGCTTTTTTCTTAGGCGGAAATATTTCCATGGAAAACACGGGTCTTTTCTGCTCAAATAATTCAGGTATTCTCATAATTCAACTCCCTTTGCTGCTGTTTTGTAGTTCACGACATAAAATCGACTTGAATTTATTGCCTTTTAACAATTAATTATACAGCTTCATTACTGGCAATGCAATGTTTTTGCATCTGTGATATACTGTAATCATTACATAGAAAAAGGAGTTATCATGAAAGATTTCAACAAATATTTTGACCACACGCTTTTAAAGGCCGATGCAAAGCTTGCAGATATCCGTCAGCTGTGCAGCGAAGCCAGAGAATACGACTTCGCTTCCGTATGCGTAAACGGCTGCTATGTAGCTGACGCTGTAAAGCTGCTGGCTGATACAGACATCAATGTCGCTGCAGCCGCAGGTTTCCCTCTCGGAGCAATGACGACTGCTGCAAAACTCGCAGAGGTCAGGGATGCTCTGGAAAACGGCGCTGACGAGATCGATGTAGTAATAAATATAGGCGCTGTAAAGGAAAAGCGCCAGGATTACGTCAGGAATGAACTTGCTCAGCTCACCGAGCTATGTCATGAACATGATGCCGTGATCAAGATCATTCTGGAAACATGCCTGCTTACGAGTGAAGAGATAATGTCAGCATGCAGGATGGCTGTAAAGGCCGGTGCCGATTTCGTAAAGACTTCCACAGGCTTCAGCACTGGAGGTGCCGAAGTCCATCAGATCAGACTCATGAAAAAAATGACCGGCGACAAAGCTAAGATAAAGGCAGCCGGCGGTATCAGAACACTCGAAGATGCGAAAAAAATGATCGCAGCCGGAGCTGACAGACTTGGCTGCAGTGCTTCGGTCGCGATCATTAGTGAGTACAAGCAGAGAGCTATGAAATAATACGCAGCGATAATAAATCTGCAGCTTTTAAATAGAAATAGACTGTGCTGCATTCCGTGCGTGCCCCTTCGTCTACAGCTCTGCCTGCTTTTTTCTTCTCAAAAGCTGTAAGACAGATACCGCTATAAGGAGTAAACCGGCAAATGTAAACGCATATATGCCGGTTCCTCCTGTAGATGGAAGACCCTGCAGTTTATGATCCTTCACGATTATCCAGTTGTTGTCTGAAAAGCTGACATCATCGCCTACTTTCTCTATCTCCCGGATGTTTCCGGCTTTGTCATATGCAAACGGTATCAGTTCTTCTATAAGCATATATCCGCCGGGAGCCTTATCCTCTTTCAGGACATAGGATCTGCTCTGCGAGACTGGAAGTCCCGATATGGTCAGTGTCCCTGCATTTCCCGTCGTACCGGTTTTGATCCTATAGTATGTCTCGCCTTTATATATAAGCGTTTTTGCATCTGCTTCCGAATCGTCCTTTTCTGACGAATAAACTTCGAATTGTGCCCCTTCAAGCCCCTTTTGCGTTGCAGAATCAATTTTCAGTAGCTTGACATCTCCAAGCCGGTACTTGTTATTGACCGTCAGCGTTATATCATTGCCTTTGTTTACGGTAACCTCAGATGCGGTTCCGCTGTCCGTTTTTACTAATGCAGAGCCTTCCGAATCACTGTTGTCTTTATTTTTGCTCACAACAGTATTCTCATAGCTGAACAAATCCCCTGTCCCGCTCAGATCTTCTGACAGCTTGAATGTACCTTTCCCCGTTTTAAGGCCTACAGTATATGTTATCTTCTCATCATGTTTTAAAGCCTGACTCAACGCCGAGCTGTCCAATAGGTCTCCATCTTCATTGAAAAAAGCCATGTTTTCTGAATCAAAGCCTGATATCAGCATATCAAAAGCTGAGCTTCTGTCTTTATCCGAAAGGATATCACTGTAATTTGTTATATTCTTTGACAGCGTCACCTTGGCTTTCGGCCACGGCTTGTTTGTAACGATGCCGCTGCTTCCTATCTGCGAGCTTTTCAGCCAGTACTCGCTGCCCTGTACATCAAGGATTTCCGGCGTAGTGGTATAGCAGAGTTTTCTGGTGATATCACTGAAAGTTATATCATAGCCTTTAGGTGCTTCCGTTTCCTTCAGTGTATATGTACCCCAGGGCACATCCTCGAAAACAACGTCCCCTTTGCTGTCTGCCTTTGCAGATGAAACAGAAGTCTCGTTATATTTACTTTTGGCAGCCGATACACCTGATATCTGTGACGCACCGTAGCTGCCGGTCAGACTGAATTTTGCCCCTGCCAGAGCTTTACCTGTTTCACTGTCCACCTTGCTGAACTTCAGATTGTAAAGAGTCCCCTTTACTGATGGTACCGGGAAAGTCAACGGTGACTGGCTTTCCTCAAAATCATTCCAGTAATCGCTGTCGTCCTTTGACGGTCTCGGATCATAAGTGTAGTCCAGCTTCGCCTCTTTGTTTGCTGCATAGTTCTTCCCCGGCTCGAAATCCGGATCGGAAGCATCGAGATGGACTTTATAAGTCAGATCGTATTCACGGTAGAATGTCGTTTTACCGTTTTTTGTATCCTTGATCAGCTTGTAATCTTCGCCTACAGGTATCGTGCCGTCACTGTCTATAATCCAGGTCAGCGTATCACCACTGACGCTTGCCTTCGTCAGCCCGGAAACTCCCGGAACCGATGTGACATTGGCAATACTGCCGTTCACATAGCTTACCCCGGATCCCATGGTGTCCGTGACAGTACGCCCCACAGCTGCATGATGCAGAAGGTCGTATTTTGTCATATAATCACCTACAGGGATGTAGTATGAGCATCCCGGCTCAACCTTCTGCTTCTGTCCTCCATGGTCACCCATTCCTATCAGGGGATTATTGAAATACAGAAACCACTCTCCTGTATTGGACGGATCCAGATAGTAGGTTTTCTTGTAGACCACCTCGTATTTTCCGCCCGGTTTCAGCGAGTCTTCAGGCACACTGCTGGGAGCATTCATGAAATACACCGTGACAGGTTTGTCGGTTGGACTCGTGCTCCTGATCTTGAAATAGTGCACTTTGGAAGAAGTGTCACTCTTGCCGTTCTGTATCCGGGCGCTGGTGGCATCCAGAACGTCTGCCCAGCTGACCTGCGTCCTTACTTTCAGTGCAATTTCAAAAATATTCTCATCTGCCGTAGGCAGGACGTTTTTCCTTATCATCACGCTGCCAGACTTGTTCGTCACTTGCGTTGATGCTCCGTTCTTACCATCGCGGTAATCGCCGTCGACTATCTGCCAGCCATTGGCACTGCTGGAG
>CAVEWO010000056.1:0-7535 GCA_963619345.1 Bacteroidaceae bacterium | reverse complement strand
CACGACTGCTCCCTCAACGCCGATGAAGGCCCACACTGTCGACGAGGTGGTGGCCATGATCTGTGAATTGAGCGAAAGTGTGCCATTGCCCCAGAAGTTGTCAAGAAATATTTCCGGATCGAATTTCGAAGCGAGGGGAACTGCCGCGATGAATATGAAGATAGGTATCAGTTTGCATATAGTCGCGACCGTGGTGACGAGAGCAGCCTGCTTTACTCCCCGGAGAACCAGAGCAACGATCATCCAGACGAGCACGGAGCCGCATATCACGGATACGGGGTTCGTGCCCTTTGCAAACACAGGGAAGAAATAACCTAGCGAGCCGAAGAGCAGAGTTATATAAGAGACATTGGAGATCAGTGCGCTCATCCAGTATCCCCATGCCGAATTGAACCCGACGAATTCGCCGAAACCTTCCTTGGCGTAGCTGTAGATGCCGTTTGTCAGTTCGGGCCTGATCGTGTTCAGACCGAAAAACGATCTCATCAGTGTGTACATCCCTATACCGCATATGCCCCATCCCGTGAGCACGCTGCCTGTGTGGGCTCCGTTTGACGCCATGTCTCCGGCTATAGTGAAGATACCTGCGCCTATAGTTGAACCTATTATCATGGCGGTCAGCCCGCCGAACCCCAGCTGGTGCGTTTTATCCTGCTTCTTTTCCATAAAAAACTCCTTACCGATATCCGGAACGCTGCAAATGCATCCGGACATGATATTTTTGAATATCGTCTAATAAGGAGTATTTCCTGAAATGATGAAAAAAATTAGTGCTTGTACGATCATGGAGTTTTATTCCAGCAGGCGGAACGTGTTTCTGCTGAAATCTATGATGCCGTCCTCTTTCATATTGTTGAGCTCTCGTGTCAGCGCACTTCTGTCCACATTGAGGTAGCTGGCGAGTTCGACTCTGCCGAGAGGGATAACAAAAGCGCCGTTTTCATCACCGGAGGCGAGTTCCTGAGCCTGAACGGAGAGATATGCCAGGAGCTTCTTGCGAAGCGTTTTCTGTGATACGATGGCAAGCTTTTCCATGAGCTGCTTGTTTTTTTCGGCGATCAGCGATACCATGTTTTCTATTATCCTGTGGTGGAAAACGCAGGAAAGCGTGCAGGTGTGCATTATCCTGTAGAACGGTATGGAAAGGAGCCGTGTGCTTTTTGCAGAGCGGAATGACACTGAAGTCACAGGGTCGCTTGAGCCTGCGAACGTCTCTCCGAAGAACTGGTTTTCGCCTATCACTGACAGGATTGTTTCGTTCCCCCATATGTCGAGCTTGAGCATGTGCACGGTACCGGAGAGCACGACGTGGATCCATTTCATCTCATCAGCCTCAAGAGAAATGAACTGCCCTTTGGCATACGTTTTTATTTGACCGCCGATGCATGACATCATGCCGGGAAGATCGCTCTCTTTGATCCCGTGGAAGAGATCAAGTTTTTTAATTTCATTGATATCACAGTTCATAAAATCACCTCATTACGTTAGTATCTGACCATTCTGTCTGCATATGCAGCATACTTTTGTGCAGACTTTTATGTAAAAATTATACGATGTTTTTTTATATGTTGCAATGGCAACGTCAGATGTTGTGGTTCAGGTGGTATGATTTATGAATAAAGAGACATCGAAACAGGAGGAAAGATATGAAAAGAGAAATGTATAAAAAAGACAGACAGATGAGCGCAGAAGCCGTAGAAAAAGCGTTTGCAGCAGGAAATCACGGAACATTGGCGGTTAACGGCGATGACGGATATCCGTATGCGGTTCCGGTAAATTATGTATATGACAATGGAAAGATATATATACATTCAGCAAAGTACGGATATAAGATCGAAGCTTTGAAGAACAGCGACAAGGTCTGCTTTTCGGCAATACTTAATTCAAGAGTGAAGCAGGATATGTTCACTGCAGCTTATCAGAGCATTGTGGCATTCGGCAGAGCTTCATTTGTTGAAGACGATGCAGAAAGAAGAAGGATACTCGAGCAGTTCATATATAAACTGTCGCCTGATTTTGTCGAAGGCGGAATGAAATTTGTCGATGCCGCGATAGGAAAGACTGCACTGATATGCATAGACGTGGAAGAAATAAAAGGCAAAGAGAATATGGCTAAAACCTTTGATGTGAAATAAATACAGCAGGATACAGTCTGCCGCGAACGGTGCCGGAGCTGGTTATGAAGCTTTTCGGTGCTGATCGCGGCTTTTTGTTTTATGGGATAAAAGGTTCCTCATGATTGTAAAGTAGTGATCGTGAAGCATCCATGATATAAAATTACCTGCTGTGTGGTTTCTCGGGATTTGTCGAATAATGTCGAAATAAAACGCTTTTGGAGTGGAGAAGGTTGTAGTATAATCTTTATATGGTAAAAAATAGAAAATATGAAAATGTTTTCAAAGTATCAAAAACACATTACAGGATCTCAGATCAGGCATTAAAAGGGGGAATTACAATGCAGAGATTAAGAGGACAGGCATCGGCAGCGCTGATTGCAGTGCTGCTGGCCGCAGTGAGTATCGCGGCTTCGTTTTCCGCAGCGTTGACAGCGGAGGCCGCAGAGTACACTGTTGAAAACAGCGGATATGCCTATGAAGGCTCTACCCGAGTGGGGCGATTTTCAGTTAACGGAAAAGTGGCGTTTTGCTGCGATCATGAAAAGTTCACGCCGCCGACAGGAACGAAGGCTTCGGCGTCGGTCGGAAACAGTGAGGATGTTGCAAAAGTGCTGTATTACGGATATGGAGGTCCGGAGCAGTGGTCAGGGTTTGCAGACAGCAGCTCTGCGCTGGTGGCAACATCACTTGCACTGGATCACTATTTCAACAACGGCAGCGGGGACGGCAGTGCCAGCTACAGCGCGTTCATGAAATTTCTCAGCACTAAGGACGCATCGATGTCCGGATCATCGTATATCATTTACAAGACCGGAAAAGCGTCATACCAGCGCCTGATCGCAAGGATACCGGATATCAAGGTATCGGTATCTGTTGCGAAAGAAAGCGCCAAGAAGACGTTTACCGACGGCAATGCATGCTATTCGCTCGCAGGGGCGCAGTATGGCATATATGCCGGCGGCAGACTTCTGACGACTGTTACTACGGACAAGGATGGGAAAGCTTCGGCGGAGATCACTCTGAACAGAGAGGTGGCAGGAAAGATCATGATAAAAGAGCTGAAGCCGTCGGAAGGATACGTTCTGGATGAAAAAGAGTATGTATGTGACGGTAGTTCCGGGAAGATCAGCATAACTTCGAAGGAGCCGCCGGTAAAGAATCCTGTCAGCCTGCTTCTTTACAAATATGATGCGGAGACCAAAAAGACGGCAGATGCTGAAGACGGCAGAATTTATATCCCGCAGAAAGGAGGAAGTCTGGCAGGTGCTGTATTCAAAGTGGATTTCTTCGGCATAAAGCATGATGAGATGCCGCAGGATAAGGATTACAGCAGCTTGAAACCGCTGAGGACATGGTATTTCAGCAGTGATAAAGATGGAAGGATAGCATGGGAAAAATCATTCCTGGCATCGGGATATGATCAGTCGGAGCTTTTCACTGACCCGGATGACGGCAAGACGCCGACACTGCCTCTTGGTGTAGTGGTAATAAAAGAAGTAAAAGCACCGGAAGGATATATTGTAAATGATGAAGTATATGTATCGGAGATAAGGGCAGAAGGTGCATCTGCAGAGACAGACGCATATCAGATCTCGGAAATACCGGAAAATATAAAGCGCGGAGATCTCAAATTCTGCAAGATAGAAGAAGGATCAAATCACAGGATGGCGGGTATCCCATTCATGATAACCTCACTGCAGGAGGATGGCAGTGATGCAGAGGATGGAGAAAGTCATATACTGGTCACTGACGAGAACGGATATGCGTCAACTTCCAGCAAAGACAATGCTCATTCATACAGGAGCAATGCGAATGACGATGCATGGGACGGATCGTCGATCGATGATGATGCACTGGATGCAGCGGCAGGCATATGGTTTGGAGAAAAAACAGCTCTGAATGATGAATGCGGAGCGCTTCCATACGGCAGATACAGGATCGATGAGCTGCCGTGCAGGAATAACGAAGGGTATAAGCTGCTGAAAGGAATAGAGATAAAAGTCAGCAAAAACAGCAGTCTGATCGAGCTGGGAACGCTCACAAACAGGAAAGTGAAGCTCAAGACGAGTGTGTGGGACAGTGAACTGAACGAAGAGCGTGTGACATTGCCTAGAAAGGATGTGACGCTTACAGACAGAGTGGAATACAAAGGTCTTGAGAAAGGAGAAAAATATACGCTTGAAGGCGTTCTGATGGACAAGTCGACAGGAAAAGAGCTGCTGGTGAACGGCAGAAAAGTGACTTCGACAAAGGAATTCACAGCAGAAACAGAAAACGGAAAAATAGATATGGAATTCACTTTTGATGCATCAGCGCTCAAAGGCTGCAGGATCGTTGTATTTGAGACACTGGTGAAGGGCGGTCTGGTAATAGCGAGACATGAGGATATCGATGACACGGATCAGACCATAGAATTCCTTAATCCAGAGATCGGGACTGAAGCAGTAAACGGAGATACTGGTGAGAAATACATTGAAGCCGGGAAAAAGGCTGTAATAAAAGACCGTGTACATTACAGCGGTCTGATAAGAGGATATACATATGAAATAAAAGGCACGCTTATAGATAAGTCGACAGGCAAAGAACTGCTGGTGAACGGAGAAAAGGTCACGGCAGGCAAAGAATTCAGCCCGAATAAAGGAGAGGGATATATCGAGGTGGAGTTTACATTCGATGCATCCTCTGCAGCGAACAGAGAACTGGTAGTTTTCGAGGAGCTTGAATGGTCAGGGCAGATGATAGCAGAGCACAAAGACATAAATGATGAAGGGCAGACAGTAACTGTAAAGCGCGAAATTGAATCGGTGGTTTCCACGGGAGATCGCATACCGGCTGCAATGCTGCCCGCCCTGACATTCATGACAGCATCAGCGGTCGCTGCATCAGCAGTCTTGTACAGAAAAAAACACACGCATATGTGATAAGTATGATGTGATTTTTCTTCTACAATAAACTCGCCGGATATGAAAGTCCGGCGAGCCATTTAAAAATAAATTACTGCGTTTGTGCTGTTATCGTTTACTCTTCATCTCCAAGCGAGAATTTTGCGTGTACTTTTACTTCTCTGTCGTAGCATGAGAAGCAGTCGGTAATGAGGTCGTTGTCAAGCTGTGGTGTTATGAGGCTGACAACAGGAACTACGACCAGTCCTGCGAGCATTGCCAGAGCACCGGCATTTATAGGAGACTGCAGTATTTCAGGAAATGAACTTTTGAACAGGAGATTCATTATCATGAGACCTGAGCCCCATATATAGCAGCACCAGCAGGCAGCTTTTGTTGTTTTTTTCCAGTAGAGTCCGTAGAGGAGCGGAGCCAGGAAAGAACCTGCCAAAGCGCCCCAGGATACTCCCATTAGCTGAGCAATGAATGTGATATTGTTCTTGTACTGTATTATTGCGATGACAACGGATATGAGTATGAACAGTATTATCAGGACACGTATTATTAGTACCTGAGTTTTTTCGCTCATGTTTTTTATGAAATTATCTTTCAGGAAGTCAAGCGTCAGCGTTGAGCTTGAAGCTATGACGAGCGAAGATAATGTCGACATCGAGGCTGACAGTACCAGCAGAACCACGAGACCGATCAGGATATCAGGCAGATTTGAAAGCATTGTCGGTATTATCGAATCAAAGCCATCAGTTTCAATATTTATCTGTTCTGAAAACAGTCGCCCGAAGCCGCCCAGAAAATAGCATCCGCCTGAAACGATGATAGCGAACAGTGTTGAAATGATAGTGCCTTTATGTATAGCTTTTTCACTTTCGATCGCATAGAATTTCTGCACCATCTGAGGAAGTCCCCATGTACCGAGCGACGTGAGGATGACTACACTAAGGAGTCCCAGAGGGTCAGGTCCGAAGAATGAATTGAATGCACCCGGTATCGATGATGCAGCAGGATCTTCGATACGTGCCAGTGAACCTATAGCTTCGGTGAAGCCTCCCTTGCTCATAAGTACGGCAGCTATCACGGCAACGATGCCGAACAGCATGATTATGCCTTGTATGAAATCGTTGATCGCGGTTGCCATGTAGCCGCCGGCGATAACGTATATACCTGTGAGGACAGCCATTATGATGATGCATACGGTGTAGTCGATATTGAATGCCATGCCGAAGAGCCGCGACAGTCCGTTATACAGCGATGCAGTATAAGGTATCAGGAATACGAATATTATTACAGAAGCTCCGATTTTCAGAGACTTGCTGTTGAATCTCGAACCGAAGAATTCAGGCATCGTTGCAGAATCCAGGTGCTGAGTCATTATTCTTGTTCGCCTGCCGAGGATTACCCATGCGAGAAGTGAGCCGATAAGTGCGTTTCCGATACCGATCCATGTGGATGCGATACCGAATTTCCATCCGAACTGACCGGCATAACCGATAAATATAACTGCCGAGAAGTACGATGTGCCGTAAGCAAATGCTGTGAGCCACGGGCCGACAGAACGTCCGCCGAGCACAAAGCCATTGACGTCAGTTGCGTGCTTTCTGCAGTAGAGACCGATACCGATCATCACTGCGAAAAAGATACAAAGTAGTAAGATTTTGATAAACATAGTTTTATTTACTCCTTTCTTTTATGAAGGACAGTAAATAAAAAACTGCCCTCCGAACTATGTTCAGAGGGCAGTTATTACCGCGTTACCACCTCTGTTCACCGCAGCTTCACAGCTGCAGCCTCACTGAGTTCTTGATAAAACTCGCTCACTGTTACGGGTGAACCCGTTCCGACCTATTTAGTTCTGAAATGATTTTAAGAACATATACGTTTCATCACTGTTCAGTGGACTGCTCTCAGAATGTATTCAGTCAGTTTTCTCCCTGTGCCTCTCACCACCCGGCAACTCTCTGTTGGATTCATAAAGACTTACTGATTTCCGGTCTTCGCATTTGTTCAATATTATTGCACGTATCCGTGGTCATGTCAATAGCAAAATTCATAAAAGTTTTCCTGCAGTTAGGCGTGAGATTCCTGTTGCTGTTTAGCACCTCAGAGGATAATATATAGTAGGCAGCATATAAGGAGTTTGAATAAAACATGAAAGAGAAGACTAAAACTAAAGAAATGGATATGATAAATGGCGGCATTGCGGGGAATCTGATCATCTTCGCGCTGCCGGTGGCTTTGAGCGGTATCCTGCAGCAGATGTTCAATTCGGCAGATGTGGCAGTAGTCGGCAGATTTGCGGGAGACAACGCGCTGGCAGCGGTAGGAAGCTGCGTGGCGCTGGTCGGGATATTCGTGAATCTGATCGTGGGACTTTCTGTCGGGCCGAATGCAGTTCTGGCGAATCTTATCGGGCAGAACAAACGGGAACGTATAAGCGAGATGATGCACACGATCCTGGCGTTCGGGCTGATCCTCGGAGTCGGTCTTATGGTGATTGGGATGCTGATAGCTCGAACTATCC
>CAVEWO010000055.1:0-7571 GCA_963619345.1 Bacteroidaceae bacterium | reverse complement strand
ATAAAAAGCCTTGCCTTCTCCGTGAGATCTTATTATCACGATATCGCATTCTCTGACCTCATCCAGAGAATCCGCTATTTTTATTCCTTTATTCTCAAGATCGTCTGTCACACGCTTATTGTGTATCAGCGGACCCATGGAAAAAATATTCCCTTCGTTTTCCTCTGCCGCTTTTTCCGCTTTATCTATCGCCTGCCTGACGCCGAAGCAGAACCCCGCGTTCTCAGCCCTTACTATTTTTTTCATCTATCTTCTCCAGTTCTTCAAGATATTTTCTGAACGCACCTTCACTGCCGTTCATTGTAGGAATGTAGTACTTTACACCTTCTCTGTAAAGGTTATCCGGCAGATACTGCTGCGTCACATATCCTCCATATGCATGCGGATACTTGTAATCAAGTCCTCTTCCGAGCTTTTCTGCGCCGCCGTAATGAGAATCCATCAGGTGTGCCGGCACATCATCGATTTTCCTGCTTCTGAGATCTGCGATAGCTTTGTTGAGTGCTTCGTTCGACGCATTTGATTTAGGGCATGATGCCAGCAGTACCACCGCCTGGGCCAGGTTTATCTTCGCTTCAGGCAGCCCGATCATCTGTGCCGCCTGGACGCATGAAGTGACTATTGATATAGCACTCGGATATGCCATCCCTATATCCTCGCTGGCCATCACCATCAGACGCCTTCCTATCATCATTATATCTGCACCGCCTTCCAGCAGCCTGGCCAGATAATGGACCGCCGCATGCGGATCGCTCCCTCTCACGGATTTCTGAAGCGCCGAAAGCAGATTGTACTTATCTTCTTCTTTATCGTAAAAAGTAGTCTGCTGCTGCATAGCTTCGCCCACTATTTTCCTGTCAAGAGTCATTCCCTCGCTGAGGTTGTCGACGATGAAACCGAGCGTATCGAGTGCTACTCTGCAGTCTCCGCTGCTCATGTCTGCAAGTATGTGAAGCGCATCCTCATCATATTTTATCTGCAGGCCGCCGAACCCTTTCTCATTATCTTCAAGAGTTCTTTTAAGTATCCCGAGTATCTCACCCGTTTTAAGTCTTCTAAACTCATAGATGTTCCTGACACGGCTTATGACAGCGTTATTTACCGAAAAATACGGGTTTTCTGTAGTGCTTCCTATAAACTTTATGACTCCCTCCTCCAAAGCCTTGAGAAGTGAATCCTGCTGCAGCTTGTTCCATCTGTGAACCTCGTCCACGTAAAGACATGTCGTCTCCTGCTGCAGACCGTAAAACCTCGTCGATGCGTTCTCGAGTATGACCTTGAGCTCCTTCGTACCTGTAGTAGAAGCATTTATCTCCACAAAATTGCTGTCGATCTCGCTCGCTATTATCCTTGCAAGCGTCGTCTTGCCGGTGCCGGACGGGCCGAAAAAGATCGCAGAATCAAAGGTCTTGTTTTTTATGGAGTTATAAAACAGCGAACCTTCAAACATGAAATGAGTTTGTCCAACGAAATCCTGCAGTTTCGAAGGCCGCATCCTGGTAGATAATGGTATCATATAGTCGTTCCTTTTCTCTTTATAAGCTCACGGCCGGATCACTCTGCATCCTGCTTGTAGACAGTCGTAACGAATACATTGTCAGTTCCCGCCGAACCAAGCGCTTCTTTTGCTTTATCCTTGCTGTCGAATATTTCGCCTATGATCTTATACATCTTGTTCTGCTCCACGACCTGAAGGCCCGATATCCCCAGCGAAGACATCGCAGTCTCTGCCGCCGCTTTTCCGGAATAACATCCGTACTGTACTGCATATCCTGCGACTTCGGTTTCCTTTACGTCTGCTTCATCTTCCACAACCCCAGATGAGTCTTTGTTTTTAATGTTTTCCCCGGCTTCTGCCTTGTCTGACGCTGCAGATCCGTCCTGTTTCTGAGTGCTCTGATCTGATACGTCAGATCCCGCTGCAATCTGCGGCACATAATTCACTACCGGATCCACGACATATTTAGCTGTAGCATATCCGCATCCGACTGAAAGGCACAATATCAGTATCACCGGGATAAAATTCGGCTTCGCACCGTGCCTCTGCACCCCTCTGTAACCTCTTCTGGACTGCCTTCTTCTTTGCATCACATTTTCCTCTCTTCCTGTAGTATATTAAATACTATTAATCAGAAGAGAGCTTTATTACACTTTGCAGACAAGATGTAAGATAAATATATTTTATATTATATTGCATATTTTATCAAAAGAAAAATCTCTGCACCGTGAACTGCTGTCACATGTGCAGAGTAACCATATATCCATACCTAACCACCTGTGTTACGAAGCCCTGTCATCGCCGTGAATCTCCATATACAGCTGTCTTTTCAGCATACCCGCCTTATTTATCATCTCGCGCAAACAGTAATTATGGTAATAGATATATTTCGCCGCCTCGATCAGATATTTCTCCTTTCCGTCACGGAGCTCGGCTTTAAGCTGCCCAATAAAGCCCACCATGTTTTTCCTCAGGTTTATACTTTCTGCTCTCAGAGGAATGTATGCGATCTTTATCTGTCCCGTGTCTTTATTGTAAAAAACAGTGTCGCTCGTCACCGTCACTTTCGCCGGGTCAATGTAGTATTCAACTGCGCTTTTCAGTATTATAAGCACATTTTCCAGTATATAAAGTGCATCCTCCGTACGTTCGATACGGTAACTGCTGAGCGGGGCAAATCCACTGCAGTTGTAACTGCCGTATTCTCTGCCGTTTTCGCTGACAAACCCCATCGGTATGAACAGATTGCATTCACCTGATGTGAGCATCACCTTCTCGAAATCCTGCATTGCATTTTCCTCTAGTCTCACTCTGAAATTCTTGTTTTCCCACATTTCTAATCCTTCTTTCTCAACCGCTGTATATCTCATATACCATCATGCCTGCACATGCGCCACACGCCTGCGGTGTTTCATATTAGCTTCCGCCGCATTTACTGCATGGACTGTATCCCTTTTCCTCAGCCTCTGTCTTATCTATGACTGCGCTTCTGCGTCTGATTGTCCTGCATGTCCCGTCATGATACGAAGTGCCGCTGTTTTCAAAACAGAATACAATGCTTCCGTTTGTGATTTTCCCCGATCTGCACGTCCTGCACGCGCTGTATCTCTTCTTCACACTTTCTGTAAGTATCACCGAATGCACCACAGCCTTTACATATGTACAGTTTTCCTTATGATACTTACTGCCTGAATGAGGAAAATACCATACCGGCTGTTTCGCCGTATCAGTTTCAAGACCTGAAACTCCCAACGGATCTCCACGATACTCTCTGCCCACGAACCCTCTGAATTTTATCCTGCAGTCCAGCTCAAAATCTTTGCGGAATCCCAGTGGAAATGAAATGGCCTGTCCTGCTCTGATCCTGTACGAGATCAACTTGTCTCCGTAAAGATCCGAATAAAGCACCCTCACAGCCCTTATTTCAAGATCATCCAGCTTCGGATTGTCCTCAAGTATCCTGTTTCTGACTTTTTCCGCCGTCATGTACGGCTCGATGCCGTTGCACGATCTCGCAGCGATAACTGTGCTTTCATCGACCGCACCGTGGATGCAGTTCTCCCAGGTGCCTTCTATCCTGATGAAATACCCCAGCGACAGCACTGCGAGGATCACGAACGGAAGGAATATCGACGCTTCCAGCGTGTAAAATCCTTTAATATTTCTTTTCATAACTATAATCAACACCGTTCACTTTCACATCTATACTTATGCCTGTAAAGCATTCATTGATAAGAAAATCGCCATCATACTTCATCCTGGTATTTATCTGTATCAGATCCATGATCCTGCTTACCTTCACATTTTCATCCTTGAAAAACAACAACACCTGCAGATACTGACTATAGTCATAGCCTTTCTCGACATCCGGTCTGAATATCCCCTGTGTTATCCCTTCTACCGCGCTGTCAAGATCCACTGCCCACGTGCTTTCATCTTTCGTCACCGGTACTTTGCAGCCCTTCCACAGCAGCTTCACATCATTGTCAGATTCCGCATATGCCCATGTCGATGCCAGCAGTGCCTGGGTCGCAGGCGCTGCTGCACCCGGTGTAAGTATCTCCGCCATAGCGAGCGTTTCTGCCTTCTTGGCAGGATCGCTGTATATGTGAGCAAGATTGAGCGGGAACCTCATCGCCTTGAGCGCCATCTCCACACGTTTTTCATTTTTCCTGTCAGTCAGTTCACCTCCCAGTATGTATTCCGCTTCACTGTTGAAAAAATGTTCTTCCTTTGTTTTATATGTCCTGCTGCTGAAATGAGTCAGTATATACCTGTTCAGCAGATATGTATCCGTTCCCTTCTCAAATGCCTTGTCTATTTCCTTTATATCTGATGCCAAAGACTCGGCAAGCGCCGTCAGACTCTTGTCCGGAAGCGATGCGGAAGGCAGCGATACAGCTGTAGGGCCGTGTCTCAGGCTTCTGCCTTCTGTAATGCTTTCATCCTCATCCCTCTCTGTACCGCCTTTCCACATACCGAACCCGTCTTCAGCAACTGCCAGTTCCATATATTCCAAAATCTGTTCCTTTACAGGATCGATATTGGATGTCGAAAATCTGCTGCCTGACACTTCCGCAGCTTCTATGTCAACGTCTTTCATATTTTTAAACGAATACTCCAAATATCTGCATATCTTCTTTCTCAATGCAGCATCATCTCCTTTGAGCAGAAAGATGCCATACTCTTTTTGGACGTCGCGGTCATATTCAGACATCACGGAATCTCCTGCAAGATTTATTATACCGTCTGCTCTGCTTTTGACGCATTCAGCCCTTGCCCCGTATATAAGCGCCAGAGTCACTGATACCAGCGCCGCAAGCACTACCATCAGAAATACCGCACTGCTGCCTCTTTTATTATTCTTCATTCCCAATACCCTTTATCAGATCGTAATACCGCACATATCGCGCCCCATCGGCTCCAGAACATTTTCCCTCTACGACAAATATCCCCTTTTTTTTCAAAACGCCGCGATACTTCATTATCAGGTATTTTCTGCCGCTGGCCTCACTTCCTGATACTGTTTTCTCAGTATATATCTCCGCATCTGTATCTGCGCCGTTCTCACCATCGCCTGCATACACCGTGCTCCCGGCCGCCATCCCGGCTTCACACCTCATTGCGATGTGAAGCCGGCTGCGTTCCGTCATCTGACTGTAAAAAAACATCACTATCAGCACGATGGTTATCAGCACAAAGATGATCACAGGAAGCACGACTGCCGCTTCCATTATGTAACTGCCCTTTTTACTGTGAAGCTTTGCCTTGTCTGCCATATCATCTGTCACATCAGTTGAAATCACTGAGCCCTTCGAACGTCTTGTTGACAAAATCTGTTATCTCCGTCTTGAATATAAGACCCAGTGCCACCGCTATAGCAACTAAAATCGCCACCTGCACAAGTTCCATCCCTTTTTTGCTTCTGACTCTTATCCTTTTCGATCTCATATTATCCTCCTTTTCCCTGATACCCGGATATCACAGTTCCATAAGCGCCGGTGCCACCGTTATGATTATAAGCACCATCAGAAATATCATCAGCGGCAGTGTTAGCTTCGTCTCCGCAAGCCGCCCCTTTTCCTCACAGCTCTTTTTCCTGCTGATCCACAGCAGTTCGCTCTCAGCCTGCAGCTTCCCTGTCAGCTCGACGCCCTTTCTGATATTGTCGCTTATTATATTAGATACCCTCATAAGTTCTCTTATCCCGCTTTCTTTTGCCATTTTCCTGAATTCGACATGCATCGATGCATTCGTCGTAGTGCAGAGCACATATATCTCACGCAGCTTTCCGTAAAAATAATCATCCCCTTTGCTATCCTCCGCAAAGCTCTCTTCTACCGATTTCTCAAAAGCGCTCGTGAGCACAAGTCCCGCGTTCAGAAGCAGCACTAGCCTGTTCACGAATTCCGGCAGCTGCCTCATCACGGATTCATTCTGTAGTCTGCGCTGCTGTTCCAGCACCGAGAATCGTTTTTTGTAGATGCAAAATGCGGTCAGCACTGTTGCTGCCATGATCGCCATGCAGTTCGAATCGGATTTTTCTTCCACCTCCCATGATATCTTTTCACCTGACGCCAGCGAATCCGGCAGCTTCACTTTTTTTAAAGCTTTATCGCTGTTCAGTTCTGAAGCTATGCCTCTCAGTTCCATTTCCACCGCCTCGCGGTTCCTTTTGCCGGCAGTCTTTCCATCTCCATCACTCTGCTTTTCATCACCGCTTTCTTTCTCATACGGATCCATAGTCAGATCCATCTTTTTTTCAATGACTTTATCTCCATCAGAGACTTCCGCCCTCAGCACAAGATGCCCCGGATCCTGATCCTCTGCAGGTCTGACTATATAAATGCTGCCGCCTGTTTCAATGATCCCCGCAGACTGGCTCTGTGCTGAAAACATCATGTCCGCGGCAGCCAGAATCGCTCCTGTGATCATTATCGCAATGATGCTCTTCCTCGCTTTTGCCGCAGCTTCATCGGCAGTCACCACTTTCCGCGATTTTCCCTGCGGACTTTGCACGCTTTTATCTTTTTTGCTTTTATCAAAAATTCCTTTCAAATCACTCGCCTTCATATACTTCACATACTTCATACATTACTGCACACATCGCATAGCACATACGGTCTCAAGTTCGCCTAAACCTTTATATCTGCTATTTTCTCCATAAGATACACACCATAGACTGACGCCGCCAGCGCACCGGTCATCAGGATCCTTCCCAGCAGAGTCGTATACAGCGGCTCGATATACGAAAATGAAAATATATTGAGCATCAGCAGCATTATCAGCGGCATCGCAGAAATCAGTCTCCCCTCGACCTTTTTCTGTGAAGTTATCGTGCGTATCTCCCTGTCTATGTTCATCTTGTCAGTCAGGATCTCCGTCGTATGTCCTATTATCTTTTCGAGATTTCCGCCCATGTTCCTGCACGTTATATATACCTGCACGAAATCACTTATATCCTCGCTTCCGCTTCTCGCCGCAAGATCCCTGAGCAGCACTTTGTCGCTCTCTTTGTTCTCCACCATACTGATCCTCATATGCCTCAGCTCTTTCATTATCAGATCGTTCCTGCCATACATCGACGACAGCTCATCCTCAGCTTCTATCAGCGCCTCATCCATCTGCCTTCCCGATGCAACAGACGCGGACAGCGAATAGAGCAGATCCTTGAACTGCACATTCAGCTCGTTCATCCTGCGCTGTGCCATGCGTCTGCTGAAATACGGCTCGATCCAGTGCACTGCGATCCCAGCCGGTATGGATATCCACATGCTGTGATAAAACAGATACGTGATGATGAATATACATGTATATCCTGCCAAGTAAAACAGCACCTTCTCCTTTTCCGACAGCTCGTAGACAGAATAATCCTTTATCATGTCGCCACCTCCGGCAGACTCTCCGCTTCATAACCTGCGATCTGCAGCTTTTCACGATGGATAAGCCTGCTCCCCTCGACTCTGCTGCCTTTCCTGAAAAGAGGATTCACTGCTATCTCCCCGTTTTCCATACCTTTTAGCTCCGATATCTCCGTCACGCTTCGACTCCCGTCCTTCATCCTGCTCATGTG
>CAVEWO010000054.1:0-7708 GCA_963619345.1 Bacteroidaceae bacterium | reverse complement strand
CTTCTTCATGGTGCACAGACCATCGCGTCTTGTGGATATATTCTATAGCTGCCGCAGACATGCGCTGGAACCGAAGGATATAAGATTCGTGGTGCCGAAAGCCGGTGAGCTGCCTAATATCGTGCTGATACACTGTACGGCAGGCGGCGGTAAAGAGCTGCATATGATGAAAGAGCTGTGCGTGTACAGTCCGGATGGAAAGTATACCGATGAAATAATGAAGATATATGAAAGGGAATGAGCCTGTACATAAGGTCGTGAGTCTGAAAGCCGTCTGCGCTTTCAGATGTTTTCAGATCAGCATGCATATATAGACGGAGGCGAAGATACCCGCGATATAACCTATGAGGCCCGCTGTGAATGCGTGCCTCATTTTTTTTACTGATGTGACACCGAAATAAAGAGCCAGGACATAGAAGATTGTTTCACAGCTGCCGACCATGACTGAAGCGGAGCGTCCGATGAATGAATCTGCACCGGCATTTTCCATGATCTTCTCGGCGACTATGAGAGATCCGCTGCCGGATACAGGCCGCAGGAATATCAGCGATATCAGCTCTTCAGGTATCGAAAAAAACTCGCATACCGGAGCAGCAGCTTTTTCTATGAATTCCATAGCACCGGAAGATGTGAGAGTTTCTATCGCTATGAATATACCTATTATGAACGGGAGTATATCAAAACAGGTACGGAGCCCTTCGCGGGCGCCTTCGATGAATACGTCGTAGACTGCAGTTTTTGTTCGTATGCCGTATACCAGTATCACTGTAATCAGAACAGGCAGGAATACTGTCGACATGATGCTGAGCACATCAGACATTTCGGCGGCTCCTTTCACATGTCTTGCAGGTGATCACGGAAACTGCCATGGAAATGAGCCCTGCTATGATCGACGGCAGTATGATATCCTCGGGATGTGCAGATCCCAGATCGCTGCGAACTTTTATGACTGTGATGGGAACGAGCTGGATCATCGACATAGATAATGACATGAACATGCACATTTCGTTGCTGGCGTAAAGCGGCGACGGATTTTCTTCATCGAGAAGTTCCATTGCCTTTAGAGAAAAAACTGTTGCGCTGTTGCCTGCTCCGAAGATATTGGCCATGAAGCTCATTATCATCATGCCCATAGTGCGGTCGTTTTTTTCATTCGGGAAGAGAAACGACATGACAGGGCTGACGGCATCGGAGATTTTTTTTATCAGTCCGGATTCCTCGGCTATTTTCATAAGTCCGCTCCACACTGCCATTATGCCTGCCAGAGATATTATGAAATGCACAGCGTCAGTACATCCTGACATCAGGCTGTCGGTAAATTCGGATGTTTTCCCGTTTGCGACGGAAAAGCATACTCCTGCAGCGAGCATTGCGCTCCAGATATAATTCATCATGATCTATCACCTCTACATAAAAATATTCACACCGTCAGAAAGTATGTTTAAAGGACATCTTGCGGAAGGCAAATTTTTTATGTGATGATATGATGAAAATGTATGAAAAAAGTACTTGAAGCATTTTCCATTTTATGTGATAATATAGAGAGTATGGGAGGATTGCCTATGAGTGTAACAATTGATTTGAAGATGTTATTGCTTATAATCGTTTGCATTGCCGTGGTAGTGCTGGTTATATATGTAGTGCGTTTTTTGAAGAGCCTTATGGTGACACTGGAACATACGAACGAGGTGCTGAAGGATGTTGAAGTGATCACTGATATAGCGGCCAGGCGCAGCGAAGATGTTGACGGCATTATAAGTGATGTTGCGGACACTGTTTCGGATATAACGGAGACGATAAACGGGAAACAGAATATAATATCAACAGTAGCTGCGATTGCAAAAGCGGTAATTTCTATCAAAAACACCGCGGAAAAGGATAAATAAGCCGCAGAGTACAGTAATACACTTTAATATATAGACTTTTAGAACAGTCTGGGTATTGAAAGGAGTTTTAACAATGAAAGCAACAGGTATAGTAAGAAAAGTCGATGAACTGGGAAGAATTGTTTTACCTATAGAACTGAGAAGAACACTGAACATAAACATCAAGGATCCGCTTGAGATATATGTTGATGGTGAATCGATCATGTTGAAGAAATATCAGCCGGCATGTGTGTTCTGCGGAAGTTCAGACGGGATAAAGCAGATCAAAGGAAAAAATGTATGCAGCAAATGTATCAAAGAGTTACAGGAACTGTAGCCGCAGATTAATAAAGGCGCAAAAGAGGAGCAATTTAATTGTCCTTTTTTTGCGTTAAAACAAATCCATATGGCAACAATAAAAGAAAGGAAGAGGTTTTGTTAGTACGTTTTGCTCCCCTTATGTGTAAAACCTGCAGACCTCTTCCTTAATCATGTGTAAACCTTGAAATATTGCTGTAAACAAAGTATAATATTTTCATATATGAATTTATGGAGGAAAAAAGTGGCAAAATTCCTAGTTCAGAAAAGTGGTCCGCTGCAGGGAGAAGTGACCATAAGCGGTGCGAAGAATGCTGTACTGCCGATAATGGCAGCGACACTTTTAACGGAAGAAAAATGTGTGATAAAAGATGTGCCTGCGCTTAGAGACGTTGATGTCATGTGTCAGCTGCTTGAAAGCATGGGTGCTTCTGTAGATAAAAAGCTTGATCAGAATATAGTTGAAATAGAAGCCAGAGGACAGATATCATATGAAGCGCCGTTTGATCTCGTAAAGATGATGCGGGCGTCTATTCTGGTGCTCGGAGCTCTCCTGCTGAGGACCGGAAGAGCAGTGATACATCTGCCGGGAGGATGCGCCATAGGGAAAAGACCGGTGGAGCTGCATCTGAAAGGACTCAAGGCTCTCGGAGCCAAGATAAACGAGGAACAGCTCAACCGAGGCATCGTTGACGCCAGTGCGGAAAAGCTGACAGGCAGCACTATATATCTGGACTTTCCAAGCGTAGGCGCAACAGAGGTGATCATGATGGCTGCAGCACTGGCAGAAGGAACGACAGTGATAGAAAATGCAGCACAGGAACCTGAGATCGTAGATCTTGCCAATTTCCTCAACAAGATGGGAGCAAGGATAAAAGGTGCAGGGACTGATACTATAAAGATCGATGGTGTCGATCATCTGAAAGGTGTATCACATCATGTGATACCGGACAGGATAGAAGCGGGAACATTTATGGTGGGAGCAGCGATGACAAGAGGCAATGTCCTTGTGAAAAATGTAGTTCCTGATCATCTCAAGGCGGTGATCGCCAAGCTCAGAGAATGTGGAGTATATATAGAACAGACGGAGGAAGGCATTCGTGTGAGAGGCGATATGGGAGAACTCAATTCTACCGATATCAAGACTCTGCCGTACCCGGGATTTCCTACTGACATGCAGTCGCCGTTCATGGCTCTGCTGACGGTAGCACAGGGGCCGAGCGTTGTGATAGAAACAGTTTTTGAGAACAGGTTCATGCACGTAGGCGAATTCAACCGCATGGGTGCGAACATAAAGATCGACGGGAACTGCTCGATAATCCCCGGGGGCAAGGCTCTCAAGGGAGCCAGGGTCGTGGCGACAGATCTCAGAGCGGGGGCGGCGGTAGTTCTGACAGGCCTTGTGGCAGAAGGAACGACGGAAGTCTCACAGATATACCACGTGGATCGCGGATACGAGAAGTTCGTGGAAAAGCTCAGAAGTCTCGGTGCGAACATAATGAGAGTAGAAGACTGAGGCGAGGCTGTTTAAGAGATCCTGCACAGACATAAAACTATATTATAACGCACATAACCGCCGGGCAGCACAGCTGCCCGGTATTTTGATGTATCAATGCCGGATGTTCTGCAGATAATAATATCAAATGCAAATGACAGGAGGATATTTTATATGAAAGAACTCAGGGGCAGCAGGACATATGACAATCTGCTGATGGCTTTTGCAGGAGAGACCCAGGCGAGGACGAAATACAGCATCTTTGCATCAAAAGCAAAAGAAGAAGGATACCACCAGATAGGAAGGATCTTCGAGGAAACGGCAGATAATGAAAAGGAGCATGCGGAAATATGGTTCAGGCATCTGGCAGGCCTGGGCAATACGGCTGAGAATCTGGTGTCTGCAGCGGAAGGAGAGCATTACGAATGGAGCAGCATGTATGCCGATATGGCGAAGACGGCGCGCGAGGAAGGCTTTACAGAAATAGCAAAACAGATGGAGCAGATCGCGGATATAGAAAAACATCATGAGGATCGTTACAAGAAGTTAATGGACAATATCAGAAACGGAGAGGTCTTTAGCCGCAGCGAGGAGAAGATCTGGATATGCGGCAGCTGCGGACATCAGGTGACGGACGCAGAAGCACCCAAGATATGCCCCGTTTGCCATCATCAGCAGGGATATTTCAGCATAAAGGCAGAGAATTACTAGGCATCGAGGAAAACATGGCTGAAGGGAATATGCAAAAGCTGCGCAGCGGAAAGCACTGCTGGATTTTCATGAAAATTCTGTAAGAAAGAGCGCTGCCGACCTTTGCAAAACCAATTGCAAAAAGGTACAAATAAGTCCGGAATTATGGCGAAAAGTTGTTGACAAAATGTTGCACAAGTGGTAAGTTATAGCTAACGAAGTTAGGTCTTATTAACCGACTTAGTAAACTGATCAGACAGATAAAAGGAGCTTACCATGAATTTAAATGACGCTGCAGCTGGCAGAAATTATATTATTGAAGACATCCAGACAGATGACGAAGAATTGAAATCATTCCTTTTTTCACTCGGCTGCTACAGCGGAGAGCCGATCACGGTTATCGCACACCTCAAGGGAGGCTGCACTGTATCGATAAAAGATGGAAGATACAATATAGATAAAGGAATAGCCAGTGCTGTTTTGATTAAAGAATAGTGATTTGAATCACTATTTTTTATGGGTATTAGTTAGCTCTGATTAACTGAGTTAGTGTTGATTAAATTACAATAAGATTACTATATTTCAAAAAACAGGAGGGAATTTATGAGAATTGCTTTTGCCGGCAATCCGAACAGTGGTAAAACAACAATGTACAATGCCCTGACCGGAGAAAATGAACGTGTTGGTAACTGGGCCGGAGTTACCATCGGAAAGAAGGAAAGTCCTATCAAAAAGGAATTTTACGATTTCCAGGAAGAACTCATCGCAGTAGATCTTCCGGGTGCATATTCGATGTCGCCGTTCACACCGGAAGAAGGTATCACAAGCGGATACGTAAGAGATGAGAATCCGGATGCGATAATCAACATCGTAGATGCTACAAATCTCAGCAGAAGCCTGTTCTTTACTACACAGCTTCTCGAACTTGGGATCCCGGTTATCGTTGCACTCAACAAGAGTGATATCAATGAAAAGCAGAATACCAAGATCGATACAGAGCTTCTTTCAAAGAAGCTGAACTGCCCTATAATCAAGACCGTTTCGACATCAGCTGAAAAGACGGGACTTAAAGAAGCTGTAGACGCAGCAGTAGAGCTTTGCGGCAACGGTCAGAAGGCGCCTTATCTGCAGGCTGACATAGATCTGCACAACAAGGAAGCTGTAGAAAGAGAAGACAGAAAGCGTTTTGACTTTGTAAATAAAATCGTAAAAGAAGTAGAGACTCGTGAAGTACATACGAATGAGAAGAACTCACAGGACAAGATCGACGCTGTAGTTACTAATAAGGTTGCAGGTATCATCATATTTGCTGCAGTTATGTACGCAGTGTTCTGGATCTCACAGTCAGCACTTGGACCGCTCGTTGCAGACTGGCTCGTAGGATGGATCGAAACATTCCAGAATTATGTGTCAGGACTTCTCGACAGCAGCTCACCGCTGCTCCAGGCTATACTGGCTGATGGTATCGTAGGTGGCGTAGGTGCCGTAGTAGGCTTCCTGCCGCTTGTAATGGTAATGTACTTCCTGATCGCACTTTTGGAAGACTGCGGATACATGGCACGTGTAAGTGTTGTAATGGACCCTATCTTCAAGAGAGTGGGACTTTCCGGAAAATCCATCATTCCTATCATCATCGGTACCGGATGCGGAATCCCGGGAATCATGGCCAGCCGTACTATCCGTGATGAAAGAGAAAGAAGAGCTACAGCAATGCTGACCACTTTCATCCCGTGCGGAGCAAAGATCCCTGTTATTGCACTGTTTGCAGGTGCATTCTTTGCAGGATCATCATGGGTTTCACCGCTCATGTACTTCGTGGGCATACTGCTCATTTTCCTGGGCGCACTGCTCATAAAAGCAGTTACAGGCTATAAATACAGAAAATCATTTTTCATTATGGAGCTTCCTGCATACAAGCTTCCTAGCCTTAAGAGAGCATGCTTCTCGATGCTGGAACGTGCAAAAGCTTACATAATCAAAGCAGCAACTATCATCCTGGTCTGCAACTGCGTAGTTCAGCTCATGCAGACATTCAACTGGCACTTCCAGGTGGTGGAAGAAGGTGCAGCAGATACATCGATCCTCGCATCGATCGCAACACCGTTCGCAGTACTCCTTGTTCCGCTCGGATTCGGAGTATGGCAGCTGGCAGCAGCAGCGATCACAGGCTTTATCGCAAAAGAAAACGTTGTAGGTACACTGGCTGTAGTTTACTCACTGACCAGATTTATCGACACTGATGAACTCGCTATGACAGGCGGAGCAAACGAAGTTGCTCTCACTATGGGACTTACTACAGTTTCAGCACTGGCTTATCTGATGTTCAACCTTTACACACCTCCTTGCTTCGCTGCAATCGGTGCTATGAACTCAGAAATGAAGAGCGCAAAATGGCTGTGGAGTGCGATTGGATTACAGCTTGCAACAGGATATACCGTAGCATTCCTGGTATACCAGTTCGGAACATTATTCACAACAGGAGCTCTCGGGGAAGCATTCATTCCTGGCCTTATCGCAATTCTGTGCATGGCAGCTGTCATAGTTGTGATCGCACGCAAGGCAAGACAGAACTTCGACAGAGAGTACTCCTTACATGCTAAGGGAACGGGGGCGTCAATATAATGACAAATATTATCGTCGGATTGATAATCTTAATTATTGTAGGTGCAGCAGTAGCTTACCTGGTAAGGGCAAAGAAAAAAGGCGTGAAATGCGTCGGCTGTCCGGATTCAGGATGCTGTTCTTCTTCAAAGAAGAAAGAAGAAACATCAGGCTGTGGCTGTGGGTGCCACGGCGGTAAATAGAGCCTATTGCTAAATGAACTAAATGACACGTAAATAAACGCTATGTGTGAAGCAGTCAAATGCAGATCACATAGCGTTTTTCTGTGGATATGTCCGGCGCCCGGCGGCGGTGTATGTTTCGGTCCGCCTGCAATAGATGTACTCTCGCAGGCGAAAATACTGGATACGTCATCAGAAGACCTGTGTGCCGCTGTAATAATGTGAAAGGATCTCTTTGTAGCCGTATCCGTTTTCAGCCATGCCGTCTGCGCCGTACTGGCTCATACCTACACCGTGTCCGGAACCGTTTGACGTGAATGTGACGGTGTTTCCGGATACATACACTGTGAAGTTTGCTGAGGGCAGGTCGAGTGCTTCTCTGACTTCGCGGCCGGTAAGCGTGCCGCTGCCGATCTGCATCGATGCGACGCGATTACCGCTGCTCCTGTCCAGTATCCTGATGCTGTCAGCAGTCACAGTGCCGAAGTCAGTGCCGGGATAGCGGGTCTTTACTGCGGATGCAAGTTCGCCCACTGTAAAGGCGTGCTTTTCTTCTC
>CAVEWO010000053.1:0-7776 GCA_963619345.1 Bacteroidaceae bacterium | reverse complement strand
AGTCCAGGAAAGAAAGACGATATACCGATTGCTCCATCATTATACAGCTTAAGCAGCAAGATGGATAATTCATTACCGGCTGTAAGGGATATTAACCATAAATATATTGTAGTAGTTCTTCAAAAGAAGGCTGTTTTGTACATGGGGAAAAACACTAAAAAATAAAAGTTTTTTTGTGTATTCACATAAAAAACACAAAAATATCACTAAAAGGGGATGACAAACAGCAAACTTGGTGATATAATGTATTTAAACAAGAACAAAGGTAGCATACAGAAAAGAGGGATATACTATGGAAAGTGCTACAAAAACTATCGCTAATAGAGTTGACTCTGTCAAAAAGACTATAAGAGAGTGCGCAGACATTATTAATGAGCTGGTCCAGATCGGTCAGCTGTAGAGAAATACTTGTGATAGTATAATAACGAAAGAAAAAACAAATATTAAATTATTTTTCGGCAGGCCAAAAGCCTGCCGTTTTTCATTGCATAAAATGATAAAAAATCATAGTAGTAAAATCAGAGCAGCGAGGATCCGGGCGGTACATGCCCGTTTACAAAGTCCTCCTAAAAGCCAAGATTTGAAAAAAAACGGTTTTTTTGCTATAATATACAAGATGCATTGCCTGCAGGCGTTGAAAATGCAAGGCATGCGGTGCATGGTTTTATCGTCTGTCATAATGTGGAAGAAGGTGTTTTTGATGGATGACAGTAGATTTGCAAGGGGAGATTATGTGGTATACGGTACTAGCGGGATATGTAGGATAGAAGATATCAGGGTGATGAAGTTTGCGATGGACAGTGAGAAGAGCACTTATTATGTGCTGAAGCCTGAGAGCAGCGATTCGTCAGTTGTGTATGTGCCGGCAAATAATGAGAAACTCATGAGTAAGATGCGTGACGTGATGACTAAAGGCGAGATAGATTCTCTTCTTCTTGGTATGAAAAACAAGGAAATAGGATGGGAAAAGGACCGGCGCATACGTTCTGAGATTTTTCATGACATCCTGGTGAAAGGTGTCACGCAGAAGCTTCTGCTGATGATACGCTGTATATATATGAAAAAGAGGGAACTTATCCCTCTGGGTAAAAAGCTGCCGACGACGGATGAAAATACGCTCAAGTCAGCAGAAAAGCTTGTCGAAGAAGAATTTTCGCATGTTCTGGGGATACCGGTGACAGAAGTTAGCGGATATATCAGATCGCTGCTGAACGTTTCCGAGCAGTAAAGCTGCAGAACTTGCAGAAAAAGCTGAGAAGATGTAAATGCAAGGCGGTATGTGCCGGATGTTGTATCACGATAGCCGTTGCTCTAGGCATGCAGGTAAAGTACCCTTTTCTTATGAGAGGGGGAAGGATACATGGACAAGATCTCAGTCATATTGATTTCCGGCATAGCGGCACTTGTATTGACAAGTGGAATCATAATATATGATGCATGGGTATCGGATGACGTCAGTACGATCAGTGATGAGACGCTGGCGGAGGAGTCACAGGATGAAGAACTGATTTTCGGCGATGATACTTCTGTCAGAAACAATTCTATGAAAAAGCTCTGGGTGCGGGCAAAACCGGTTTTTGACGAAAACAGCGACCCTGATGCCTATACGATAATTTCAGCTGCTGTTGATTGCGGCAAATGGAGCAGAGGCGAAGAAAACTGGTACTATTATGAGTGCCCGATAGAATTTGCACAGAAGACAGAGCCGCTGGTGGACAAGCTGCTTTACAACGGTGAGGAAATATCGGCAGGCAGCGGCGGATTCAGTATAAAAGTCGAAGCGGTCGATGAAGAATGGTTTGTGGCAAAGCCGGACAGTGGCGCAGAAGCCTTCGAATTCTTTGAAGAGAGCATGGCGATACCGGATGGTAAAATGCTTTGAGATATATAGAAACATGTATGTCTGCGAGTTGAATTACCGGCCATGAGCAACATGTGAACTTTTGCATGAGGAAGCGGCAACTTTAGTTGTTGACAAAAAAAGATAATTAGTATAAACTAACTAGTAGCGAAATATATTTTGAATTAAAGAAATTTTAAATGAGAGAAATATGTTTATGGAATATACTAGAACGCAGATGCGCAAGGAACTGATACTGCGAAAATTGAAGGATAAAGGGTTCAGGATAACGAAACAGAGGCTTATCCTGTTGGATATAATACTGAGTGAAAAGTGCACATGCTGTAAAGAAATATATTACAGAGCTGTAGAACAGGATCCGGGTATAGGGGTGTCCACGGTTTACCGACTTGTGAATTCTCTGGAGGAAATAGGCGCGATAAGCCGCAGTGACATTTACAAGATAAGATGTGACTCCGATGGAGAAAAGTGCGTTGATTATACGGTGGAACTCGATGATGGGACGTGCCGCAGCTTTTCGGAAAAATCGTTCAATGCGATCCTGCTGGCGGGACTGAAAGCCGGTGGTTTCGTAAATGAACAGAAAATAGAGAGAGTGTTATTAAGCAGTCAGGTCAGTGCAAGCTGAAACTGGCTGTTTTTGTATAGAGACACCTTGCGTTTGTACGTGTGGATGATTTTTTATGCAGCAAAAACACAATAGGAAAAATTGCCGGAAAATGAAAAAAACTATCAACAACAAAAGATTAGAAAACCATAACTAGGGGGTGCGTGATATAATACGCTCATATAAAAGAGGTGTAATGCTGGGAAAGGAGGCTCTTGAATGAAAAAACATAAATTTTGGGCATGGGCGATGGTAACCTGCCTGGCAATGACGATCTATACCGGTTATAAACACAAATAGGAGGAATAAACTATGAAGGCTTTAAAAAAAGTTGATGCTAAAAAATCAGGAATTTTTGCAGCAGGAGTACTGTTTGGAACCGCAGGGATCAAGGTACTGACTAGCAAAGACGCTAAAAAAGTTTACACATGCTGTACAGCAGCTGTGCTTAGAGCTAAGGACTGCATCATGAACGTTGCAGCAAAGGCTCAGGACAACGCAGGTGACATATATGCGGAAGCACAGCAGATAAATGAGAAGAGAGCAGAAGCTGAATGCGTATGCGGAGATGAATGCGGCTGCCAGGAAGCTGAAGCAGCAGAGACTGCAGAATAGTAAATAAGCAGGAAAAACCGGCACCTGTGGGAAACCACAGGTGTTTTACAAGTGTGACAGAGAGAAAATGATATGAAATTTAGAATAAAACATGAAATAGAAGGACGTATCCGTATAGAGGCCGTGCAGAACAGGATGACTTTTGAACAGGCGGATACGCTGCAGTATTATCTTGACGATCTGCCGTTTGTAAAATCTGCAAGTGTGCAGGAACGCACACGGGGTGTTACGGTTTGCTATGACGGCGACAGGGAACAGGTCCTGGAGGCACTCAAAGCTTTCAGCTACAAAGACATAAAGGTGCCGGAAGCGTATTTTCAAAGCTCCGGCAGGAAGCTGAACAGAGAGTACTGGGAGAAGCTTGTGAGCCATATCACCTGGAGAGGGATACAGGTGTTTTTCGTACCGTATCCTATAAGAGGAATTATCACAGCTGTAAAATCTGTGAAGTATATCAAGCTCGGTATCATGACTCTGGCGAAGAGAAAGATAGAGGTTCCGGTTCTCGATGCGACTGCGATAGCGGTATCGATGATACGAGGGGATCTTAAGACGGCGGGCAGCATAATGTTTCTGCTGGGTATAGGGGAGATACTTGAAGAGTGGACGCACAAGAAATCCGTTGACGATCTGGCAAGGAGTATGTCGCTCAATGTCGGCAATGTATGGCTGTGCCGCGATGATGAGGAAGAGCTTATGGTTCCTTCTTCAGATATAGAGGAAGGCGATCTTGTCAGAGTTTACATGGGTACGGTAGTGCCGTTTGACGGGACTGTAATAAGCGGTGAGGCGATGGTCAACCAGGCGTCGCTGACAGGAGAATCTCTTGCGGTCAGAAGAATTGAGGGGGCATCTGTTTATGCGGGAACTATCATAGAGGAGGGCGAGCTGGTTATCCGTGTCAATGAAACGAGCGGAGGCAGCAAATATGAAAAAATCGCTGCGATGATAGAGGAAACTGAAAAATTGAAGTCATCCGTTGAGGGTAAAGCTGCACATCTCGCTGACAAGCTGGTGCCTTATACGCTGCTGGGGACTGTGCTCGTGTGGGCGCTCACCGGAAATGTGACGAAAGCTCTTTCGGTACTGATGGTAGACTTTTCATGCGCACTCAAGCTTGCTATGCCGATCTCTGTGCTTTCCGCGATAAGGGAAGCGGGAAATCACAATATCACTGTAAAGGGCGGCAAGTACATGGAAGCCATGGCTGAAGCCGACACCATAATATTTGACAAGACGGGAACGCTGACAAAGGCCAGACCTGTAGTTGCAGATGTTATTTCCTTCGGTGACAGAAAGCCGGATGAGCTGCTTCGCATAGCGGCATGTCTTGAGGAACATTTTCCTCATTCGATGGCGAAAGCTGTTGTAAATGCAGCGAAAGAGAAAGGGCTGGAGCATGAAGAACTCCATTCAGATGTCGAGTACATAGTGGCGCATGGAATATCCACAATGATAAATGGCAAGAAAGCTATAATAGGAAGCTACCACTTCATATTCGACGACGAAAAGTGCATTGTCGATGAACGATATAGCGGACGGTTTGACTCGCTTTCGCCAGAATACTCACATCTTTACATGGCGATTGAAGGAATACTCGAAGCAGTCATCTGCATACATGACCCGCTTCGCGGAGAGGCTGCGGAGACTATCAGAAAGCTGAAGGACGCAGGCATAAAGAAAATCGTGATGATGACCGGCGACAGCGAGAAAACTGCCAGAGCGATAGCGGAGAAAGCAGGAGTTGATGAATACTATGCTGAAGTTCTTCCGGAAGACAAAGCGAAATTTGTAGAAGAGGAAAAGCAGAGCGGAAGCAAAGTGATAATGATCGGAGACGGCATCAATGACTCACCTGCGCTTTCGGCTGCAGATGTAGGTATCGCTATAAGCGACGGTGCCGAGATTGCAAGAGAGATCGCTGATATCACGATAGCTGCAGACGATCTTGGTGAGATCGTGGTGCTCAAGGAGTTAAGCGTCAAACTGATGGAAAGGATACACAGGAACTACAGAAGTATCGTCGGTATCAACGGCGGACTGATCCTGCTGGGAGTGAGCGGTATCGTACAGCCTACGACGTCAGCTCTGATACATAATGTTTCCACGCTGGGCATCAGCCTCAAGAGCATGGAAAACCTTCTGTAACGCTTCTGCAGCGGCTCGTGTGCGGTACTATATATGAGGCATCGGCTGCGGAAAAATAAATGGGAAAATATATGGAGATATCCGGGATATACGTTCTGAGGTCGGTTGGATCTTACACTGGCAGCGTATGTTCCGGATGTTTTTATAGCATAGCAGGAAATTTTTAATATAGAAAAGGCGGATTTATCGGGAAATTTGATCATTTATGAATGTTGACAGCACAAACGAGTTAGTATATACTAATCGCATGAAGTTAGATGAAACTAACTTAAAAACGACGATTTGATTATCCTGCCCGCAACGTTAAGCAGAAACGGCAGAGATGTGGTCAGAACGATTCTCAAAAGTTACTGATGAAATGAGGTGCACTATGCTTGAAATGTCACTTATAAAGCACTGTTCTCCAACACTGGCTTCTCTTAAAACGGCGAACCTGTTCAGCTACAGCTATTCGACGGAAAGAGAACTGAGGAAGAGCATCAAATACTGGAACGAACAGATGTCGTGTAAGGGAATCCGCCTTACGGTCATGAAAAAGAACGACCATAGAGCACTGATATATGTATGCCGTATTTCGAAGCTCGAAAATGTGCTGGCAAACGCAGATGTGGCGGCTTTTCTTAAAAAATACGGATATGACGGCATGAGCGTGACAGGCGCACTGAAACGTCTGAAAAAGAGGCTGTGCAGCAGTGAGGAGTTTCCTCATGAGATTGGTATATTCCTGGGGTATCCGCTCGAAGATGTGACGGGCTTTATAGAGAATGAGGGAAAGGGATTCGTTGAGGTCGGATTCTGGAAGGTCTACGGAGATAAGGAAAATGCAGAAAAGACTTTCTGCAAATACAGGAAATGCACGGATATATATATACGTCTGTGGGAATGTGGAAAGAGTGTCTGGCAGCTCACGGTAGCAGCCTGATATAAATTAAGAAAACAAAGATACTAGGAGGTATAGAGCAAAATGAGTAAAGTAGCAGTAGTTTATTGGAGTGGTACAGGTAATACAGAAGCTATGGCGGCAGCAGTCGCTGAAGGTGCAAGAGAAAAAGGCGCAGAAGTAAGTCTTCTTACAAGCGCAGACTTCAGCGGAGATATGGTAGGAGACTATGATGCGATTGCTTTCGGATGCCCTTCGATGGGAGACGAAGTTCTGGAAGAGAGCGAGTTTGAGCCTATGTTCGATACTTGCAAACCTAAGCTCGGCGGCAAGAAGATCGCTCTGTTCGGGTCATACGGCTGGGGCGACGGTGAATGGATGAGAAACTGGGATGAAGAGTGCTCGAATCTCGGTGCAGATATGGCATGCGACTATGTTATCTGCAATGAAACACCTGATGACGATGGTATTGCAGATTGTAAAGCTCTCGGTGCTGCATTAGTTTAAAACAGTATATTTATAACCATACACAGCATTATGCCGGTGAGAGCCGGCAGCAAAAAGGCGCAGGCGGTCCATTTGAGGCTGCCTGTTTCTTTTTTTACCGTGAGACATGTGGTGCCGCACGGGAAGTGGAAAAGGCACAGTATAGCTACGCACAGGGCTGTACGGAAGGTCCAGCCGCAGTCTGTGAGTATGGCCTGGAGCTGGAAGATGCTGCTGTAGTCTGTAAGGATGCCTGATGACATGTAGCTCATCAGCATCACGGGTATCACGATCTCATTTGCAGGAAAACCAAGGATAAAAGCCATGAGGATCACACCGTCGACTCCGATCAGCCTGCCGAACGGGTCGAGAAAATCTGTACAGTGATCAAGGATCGAAATGCTGCCGACTTTTATATTTGCAAGGAACCATATGATGATCCCGAAAGGCGCGGCGACAGCTATGGCCCTGCCGAGAACGAAGATGGTCCTGTCTCTGATGGATCGTATTATTACGCTGCCGGTTTTAGGTACTCGGTACGGAGGCAGTTCCAGTATAAATGAGGACGGCACGCCTCTCAGTATCGTTGAGGAAAGCAGTTTCGACATCAGCAGAGTGATGATGATCCCGAGCAGTATGAAGCCTGTCAGAACGGCGCCGGCTGCCAGTGCACGCACAGGCGAAGCGGCAGGTATGAAAAAGATCAGGATCATGGCCATCAGAGTTGGGAATCTGCCGTTGCATGGGACAAAGCTGTTGGTGAGTATTGCGATCAGGCGTTCTCTGGGTGACTCTATGATGCGGCAGCCTGTGACTCCACAGGCATTGCATCCAAAACCCATGCACATCGTCAGCGACTGCTTTCCATGAGCACCGCAACGCCTGAATGCTCCGTCGAGATTGAACGCGACTCTCGGCAGATAGCCGAAGTCCTCCAGGAGGGTGAACAGCGGGAAAAAGATCGCCATAGGCGGCAGCATCACTGCGATCACCCAGGAGACAGTCTTGTAAAGACCATCCATCGTGACCGCCGTGAAAAGTCCAGGTATTCCTGCGGTTGACATCAGGAGCCGGAGCTTTGAGTCAAGCACGCTGAAAAGCTCCGTCAGGGCTTCTGACGGGTAGTTAGCACCGACCATGGTGATCCAGAAGATCAGCAGCAGAAGAAGCAGCATAACG
>CAVEWO010000052.1:0-7824 GCA_963619345.1 Bacteroidaceae bacterium | reverse complement strand
CTCCTAAATAATAAAGAAATAATCTATCAGCACTGCAATAGCACTTGCAGCAGCACTGAATATACCTGCAAACAATCCGAATTTTCTCCAGAATGCTCCCTTATCGAGCGGCAGATCTCCTACGAATTTTCCGGTCTGTCCATTCATCGCAAAAGTGTACGTGTTCCCCTGCCACTGCGTATTGAGCAGCCATACAGGATATAGTGCATATTTTGCAATACCGTTCTGCAGATCTATGTATGTGTTCTCTGTCGTGACCATGCCAAAGCCCTGTATCGTTTCACGAAAAGCCTCCTCAGTACTCCTGATTATGCGCTTGTTTGCGTTCTCGATGCTCGCCTGCGCATCGACATCGTATTTGTCTGCCATATACCCTGCAAGATATGCCGATTTGAAATCCACAGCTTCTCTGAAATCAAAAGGCTCTATGGACTCCATCAGATCATCCGGCATCTTTTCCGATCCATCCACCGGAACGTTGTCGAATGCCACATAACCCGCTCTGTATATGTTGTAATAATTATGCTCAATATACTCGTACTGGCTGTCGCTCCAGGTTCTCGTCTTCTCGCCTCTGTATGTTATGTTCGCAGCAACATTCGCATCAAACAGCCAAAAAGGCACATAAACACCTTTTATCTCATTTATATGGTTCTCACTCTTGAAAAGTGCAGGCACGAGCTTCTTGCTGTTTACATGTTTCTTAAGCGCTTCCTTTGCCGCTTTTTTATCGAGCTTGAACGGAATGATGCAGTCCGGTTTGAGCATGCCTGAAAGTCTGCTCTTCATGACTACTGGACTGCCGCAGTAAGGACAAGTCGCCGACGCTGTCGTCTCCTCACATACGATCTCACCGCCGCACGACTGGCAGCTGTATATGTTCATTCCTGCCTGCTCTCCTTCTGCCCATTCGCCTCCCGGCTCAACATTCCAGTTCATGCTGCCTGTACCCGGTTGCCCCTCAGTACCTGCATCCTGCTGTCTGGAACCTCCTCCCTGTGCAGTCTCCGGAGTTTCAAACTGCTCTATATCGAACTGACTGTCACAGTACGGGCATTTCAGTTTCTGGCTGACTGAATCAAAAGCCAGCGTGCCCCCGCATGTAGGGCATTTATATTCCGTTATACCTGCCATAAGCTCCTCCCTACTTCATCAGATCGTCTTCATCAAAAATATCACCGCATTCAGGACAGAACTTCGGCGGTCTGCTTGGATCTTCCGGCTCCCATCCGCATTTGTCACATTTGTAAAGAAGTGCGCCCGCAGGCTTTTTTGCTCCGCATTCAGAACAGAACTTCCCTTTGTTCACAGCTCCGCATGAGCAGGTCCATCCCTCTGCTGCTGCGGGCTTAGGGCTGCCGCATTCAGGGCAGAATTTACCTGTAGCCACATTGCCGCACCTGCACGTCCAGCTGCCTGCAGCCGGTGACTGCTGCTGCGCGGCCGTTTGAGCCTGCTGAGCCTGCTGCTGCGCGGCTGCCATTTGAGCCTGCTGAGCCTGCTGCTGGAATCCTTGAGCATAAAGATCGCTTGCGTTCAGACCACTTGACTGAGCTGCCATACCCATTCCCATGAAGCCCATCATCGCACCACCTGTGTTCGATGCAGCTGCCCGCATCGCATCAGCCTGAGCGTTGGCGATATTTCCCGCCGCCATAAGCGGATCAGACATGAGGATCGCCTGCTGCATGTTCTGTATCTTCTGCTTGTCTTCCTCTGATACGGATATCGAATTCACCCCGAACGATACGATCTGAAGACCTCTCTTAGCTGTCCAGTCAGCTGACAGTATCTCATTGAGAGAATTGGATATTTCCATCGTATGTGCCGGAATATCGCTGTAGTCCACGCCCATCGCCGATATCTTTGCGAATGCGGGCTGCAATGCTGAAAGAAGCTCTGATTTAAGCTGGCTGTCTATCTTGTCCCTAGTGTATGCCTCCTGCAGATTTCCGCCGCACACATTTGTATAGAACAGCATCGGTGCGACTATGCGGAAAGAATATTCTCCGTTGCACCTTACTGATATGCCTATCCCCTTGTTTCTGGTTTCATCTATTATCACCTTGAAAGGCACGGGGTTCATCGTCCCGTACTTGTTTCCCATGATTTCTTTCGTATTGAAAAAATATACTCTCTGATCTTTTCCTGTTCCGCCGCCGAACTTGAAACGCTCCCATGCGTCTCTTGCTGCACCTGCAAGTCCGTCCAGAAAATCACCTGTAAACACTGACGGTGTGAGCTGACTGCTGTACGTATACATTCCCGGCTCCATCGCCAGCTCTATGACACGACCCTGCTCTACTATCATCATACACTGTCCGTCTGCCACCACTATACCCGAACCATCTGAAATGACATTGTCCTCCCCGTGCTTGTTCGAGGAGCGCCCTGATGACTGTTTTTTCCCCTTTACGACCAGAGTATCTTCATCCAAAGACTCACAGCTGAAAAAGTCTTTCCACTGATCTGCCATCACTCCGCCTATTGCTCCCGCTGCTGCTTTAATAAGACCCATTGCTTTCTCCTTTCATATGAAATAACCGTGACTATATCGTATTTCTCTGCTATAAAACGCACAACCGAACATATTATGCTCAGCTCAGCAACAATGACGCTCAATACATCACGTTTGATGAGTTTCACCTTATAACAGGCATGTATGACATGATCACGAATGTTATATCCTGTTTTATTATTATCTTCCGCACAGCATATCAATGTCAAGCGGAATTATCTAACGTAATTGTAAAAGTAAAATTATATAATTGCAGGAAAAATTAACTTTTCATGTGTTTGCAGTATATGCGCTAATTAGTCTAGAATACAATTATCGCCATGGTAGTAAGTCAGTTAATATATCCCGGCAGCTGCTACTTTTTCACCTTTATCCCCTCCAGGATCGCCAGGACATCTGCATCCTCCAGGCTTATTTTCTCATCACCGTTTTCAAGAGTGACAGTCACCTGAATCTGCTCATCACCGTCTTCGGTGAACAGCACCGCGATCGGATAACCTATGCTCGTTGCGGTATAACCCTTCCAGGTATGTTCATCTGTCTTGATATCCCTGATATCCTTGCCATCCTGATATAGATCCTTAGACGGCATGGTCAGCGTTCTGTCTTCTCCTGAATACGTGATATGCACCATCGGCTTGCTGAGAAGCTCCAGCTCGTCTTCTACACCTTTGCCGACACTGACTACGTTAGGATTATAGCCCTCCTCATAATCGCCGAATGTATCTGCGCCGTGAAAGGCTTTCCAGCCCTCTGGAACGAAAACTTCGATATTTCCCCCGTCAAAAGTTTCTCCTTTAACATATTTTGCAGAGTCGCCACAGCCGGCAAACACGGATATCATCATAAATATAGCGATTAGAACAATCGGAGTCCTGATTTTGCTTCTCATATGCTCCTCCTTTTCCTGTTGAAAAAAGCGGAACCATACGACTTATACGATCCGTACAGCTCCGCCTCTTTTGCTTTCCTGTAATATACTGTACACGCAGATTCTGCTGCATTAATCACCTAAAAGCTGACCGGTAGGACTAATGCTGGAAGGAGTATACCTGCCGTCACCATCATCCTTGAACAGAACGTGAATATAAGAATTTTCATCCGGCCCCGGGAAGTCAACGACCAGATAGCCGTCTCCCCAATCCTTAGTGGATTCCTCATCCTCCACGTATTTTACGCCAAAGTATTTTTCCATGTCTTCCGGTGTCATGTCCCACTTGGCATCATCATTGCTCAGCTTATCATACTGCTCCTTTGTAACGGTTGCATTCGGATCGATGCCATCGTCCTTTTCCTTATCCCCACCGCCTCCGCAGGCCGCCAGCGCGAAGCACAGCACCATCGCCATAACAAACATCAATAATTTCTTTTTCATTTCCCACCTCTTATTCCTTTTATTTTTTTTAGCTATTGATATTAAATCCCGGCTCGCCTACGAATTCTTCCAGATATCATTACTTTCGGAAAAAACTTCGCAGAAGACCGCGTCCCACTTCTTTCGCAGCCGTAGCAGCAGTGCTCTTTGCAGTGCTTTTCCCAAACTCTTTTTTCATATCTGGGCTCATGTTTTTAACAGCACCTGCAGCTGTTCCTAATTCCGATGCAGCCCCCATACAGGAACTTCCTCCTGCAAAGCCGCCGGTCATTCCCGCAGACACTGCGCCTGCTCCTGCGGAAAGCGTTTGATTCAGCTGCTTCATATTCTGCAGAAGCTTTTCTGACGAAAAGCCGCCCTTCACGGCCTTTCTCTGCTTCCTGAGCTCAGCATCGGTTCTGTTTCTGCGGAAATACGGAATATCCTTATTAAGTTCTGCAGCAATAGCCAGATACTCATCCTCCAGTTCCGGAGCATCGTAAATCGTATCCACCGGCTCGTAATACGGCTGCTGCTGCGATGAGAGCAGGATGTCCTCCAGACTCCGCTCCGTCAGGATTTCTTCGAAAAGAACGTACTTTGCCGCCTTGATATTTTCCGGATGCATCACCTTTTTGATACGCCACAGTTCATCAAGCCCTTTTGGATCCAGGAGCATGATGCGGTAAAATGGCGTGCTTTCGATTTTATCGAAGTCAATTCCCATATCCCTGCTCATCAACCGGTAACAGGAACGTGTCTTCTCGCGAGTCACCACCATGGCCTTTGCGAAATCTCCGATGCGAGGTCCTCCCTCCCTGATCTTTCTCTTTGCGTGCTCCCAGGCGTATATCAGCGCCATAAACTGTACCATCAGCTCCGTTTTGACCAGATTCTGTACTGCCAGGTCATCGGCTTTGCCGCGAGCGATCTCGCCCATGTATGTGATTTCATCCAGACTGTTTGCCGAAGCATAGGCACCTGCCGACAGCTTTACAACAGAAGACGTGATCTCGTAATTCGGATCAGCTGCTTTGAGGAAGTCCTCTGCCAGTTCCTTGTAATCTGCGATCACCGTGTTCAGAATCAGCTTTTCTCGCTCTATGATCATCTGCGCCTCGATCAGATCATCTGTTCGCTTCTCGACTTCAAACAGCTTCTCATAAGCTTTGTTTGTCGCTTTTCTGGCATTCGGCCTTATTTCCTCGTACACCAGCCTGTAGTTGTTTAAAAATTCATGAACAGAAGGAAGCCGCTGTTCCTTTCGGTAATCGAATACCTGTGGCTGTTCCTCCGCTGAAACGGCATTGTATTCATTGTTCCGGCTGATGGAAGCCATGTACAGCCTGTTGTATTCATCCTGAAGCCCCGTCCGCTTCAGAACTCCTGCCACATCCGGGTTGCCGCTGTTCTCCTCCGCAACCTGACAAAACCGTTTTTCAAAATTGCGTATGCTTTCCAGCAAAGCCCCCTGCGGATCATTGTCGTAGAGCAGTTTCACGTACCCGTCCAGGGTTGCCTGCCAAATCATATCCATCAGACCTTCACCTCCTTCATGGCGATAAAGTCATATCCCATCGGATCATCAGACGGCACGGCGATGCAGCTTGCCCGATCCCACTGTTCCTGCGCTCCTGCTGCGACCAGCTGTGCAGCATGCTCGCCGGCCCAGCGACCGACTCGCTCCTGTTCCTCCTTTAGATGGGGCAGCTCTGCCGCATCTGCTGCCGTTCCTGTTTTCTGAAATTCTTCTATGAAAGCTGTAAAGCGCGCCATACCTTCTTCAGTGGTCATGGTCAACTGCCTGTATACTTTCTGCTGTGCCAGTTCTGCAAAAGTGACGCCCATTCGTTCCAGATCAGAAATAGCCAGCTTCAGATCTCTGACCGCCTCCAGCCGATGTTCCCTCTGCGGATTTCCGCTGATACGAATGTAATCCAGAAAAATACGCCCAAAGACTTCCTTTCGCTCCATATACCGGGCTGCCGCCTCTGCCGCCCTGTTATAATCGTCGATCCATTCCTGTGAAAAAGCATAAGTCTGCAGTCCATGCGAAAGAAGTTTTTCACGCCGCTGTACATGGATCTTTTCCACGTCTTCGTAACCAAGCTCGCGTGCCGCACGGATCCTTAGATGAATCCCGTCAAGTTCTTTTGCCAGGGCAGCTCCGTCATAATATGGCGTGTCTTTTATAGCTTCCGTCGCCTCCTCCGCCGTCTGTATGTTCTGATTTTCAAGCCACTGCGCCAGTTCCAGATAATATCGTTTCTGCGCCGGTGAAACCGCTTCATTCAGCATCTGTGCACGAAGGCGGTTCAAGGCGATCACTTTTTTCACATCTGTCATAAACTTTACCTCTAAAACTTTCCGGATGATCCGCCATGGGTCATCCCTGACGAACTTTTATGCGTACTGCTGCCGCTGCCATTGGATGAAGCTTCTTTTTTTATGCGATCTACTTTGTTATACAGATACTGTTCATTCCGGGCGGTCAGCTTAAGGCTTCCCGGTCTCATATATTCCCTGGCCGCCGCCTGACGCTGCACTGTTTTGAAAGCTTCTTTCTGTCTTCGTACTATAACATATGCGATCATGATGCCGAGCACGATGCCGATCGCGATATCTATGAACAGATTAAAGTCTTTAGGCAGGCTGCCATTATCATATGGGGTTCCCTTTGCAGCCTGCAATAGGAAGTCTTCACACTGGTCAGCATAGACATAAAATGCTGCTGCAGGATCGTCGCGAAGGTCTGCATTAACCTGCTCCATTAGATATTTCTGACCTGCGTCCGTAAATGCACTGATTGCGCTTCCTGCCGTACTGATGACCCAGTCGCCGGAATCAAAATTCACGACCAGCAGGATACCGCTGCCGGAAGAACCGTACCCCATGCCTTTTTCTTCATATACAGAATCTGCGAAAGTCTGAGGATCCGATCCATGAAAATCATCAATAGTCATAAGATACACTCCGCAGCTTTGCGCTTTTGAGATATCAGCAAGGCGCAGCTCGATCTTCTTATGACTTTCAGAGGAAACAATCGACGCCTCATCCATGAAAAAGGAAGTTTCCGCTGCCGCAAAACTCGAACCTGCAGCGAGTCCCAAAGTCAGCAGCAGAGCCAGCATAATTGTGATCGCTTTATTTTTCATCTATGCCACCTCTCTATAAAAACGTATAATCTGCCAGAAATACCAGGGTGCTTGCAGCTGCGCTGAACACACCTGCCAGAATAGCAAATTTCCTCCAATAAGCCCTTTTATCCATCGGCAGATCGCCAACAAATTTTCCGGTTTGCCCGTTCATGGCAAAAGTATACATGTTCCCCTGCCATGTGGTATTGAGAAGCCACACTGGATACAAGGCATACTTTGCCACACCATTCTGCAGATTGATAAACGATTCTTCCGGGGTCACACCTGTAAAGCCCTGCACCGTGCCCTGAAAAGCATCCTTCGTGCTCTGCCTGATACGCATATTGGCAGTTTTAATACTGGTCTTTGCATCCACATCGTACCTGTCCGCCATATAGCCCGCCAGATAAGCTGTTTTAAACTCTACCGCTTCTGAAAAGTCAAAGGGTTCGATGGATTCTATCAGATCATCGTTTATCTTTTCAGAGCCATCCACCGGAACCCGGTCAAATGCCACGTATCCCGCACGATAGATCCTGTAATAATTGTGCTCAATATACTTGTAATCCGCATCGCTCCATGTGCGGATCCGTTCTCCCTTGTAACTGATGTTTGCTGCTACCGATGCATCGAAC
The DNA here is from genome assembly GCA_963619345.1 of Bacteroidaceae bacterium. Taxonomy (GTDB): domain Bacteria; phylum Bacillota; class Clostridia; order Peptostreptococcales; family Anaerovoracaceae; genus Lentihominibacter. Next base: position 180 of record CAVEWO010000052.1, on the reverse strand, counting down.
AGCCAGAAAGGAACATACACTCCCTTGATCTCGTCGATATGATTTTCATTTTTAAAGAGAGACGGAACAAGTTTTCTTTTGGCAATATGGTGCTTCAAGGCTTCCTTTGCCTTCTTTTTATCGAGTTTAAACGGAATAATACAGTCTGGTTTGAGCATGCCGGAAAGTTTTCCCTTGAGC
>CAVEWO010000051.1:0-8003 GCA_963619345.1 Bacteroidaceae bacterium | reverse complement strand
TCCAAGAACTGTCCGCCTTGGATCCGCAGATAAATACGCCACAATCTGAGCTGGAGATGCCAGAAGCGGCAGACATGTCAAGAGGCTCTGACCGGATCAGACACCCGAAGCAAACGCGCTCCGGATCTGTTGACCAGACACCGCACTCAGAGTACTCCGAACGCTCAGAGCACTCCAAACGCTCCGGGCATTCCGAACACTCCGGGCATACTAAATCCAGATCCGGGAAGCATATAAATCGCACAAAGTCCTCCGTGCAGCCCGTCAGTCATGGCCGCCCCTGCGTCTACATCCTCGAATGCAAAGACGGCACGCTCTACACCGGCTGGACGAATGACTTCGAAAAGCGCTTTGCCGCGCACAGCAGCGGCAAAGGCGCCAAGTACACGCGAGGGCGCGGACCGCTGCAGCCAGTATACCTTGAATACCTGCCCGACAAGATCGCGGCTACACGCCGTGAAGCTGCGATAAAGAAACTCACCCGAGAGCGCAAGCTCGCGCTCCTCAAAGAAGCAACAAACAGCCTGAACGGCAATCAGCGGTAAACGATCAAGCCATATCGAGAAAGCACCAGCATGTTAAGAGAACACACTGCAAAGGCGTAGAAAAAATGATACCCGCGTCTAACGTGGGGTTTTCCTTATACAAAAACATCTCGATAACCGCTCAAGGGTATCGAGCCGGACTGCACCAGCTTTACGGAAACGCCGGAAAAGACAGCTTCCGCTAATAGTAACGGAACCTGCCAAAATAGAAAACCAGAAAGCATTCATGCGCCAGCAGGCACGGAAGGAAGCTCCCAGTATACGCAGTAGAAACACAAGCAACAAATGAAATACCCAGAGACGCCAGCACCATACTGAGACACTGCCTGCCGCTGCTGGTAAACAACGCCTGCTCCAGCGCAAACAGAACGCCTGATACCGCTGTGGCTCCTGCAAAACCCAGTATCGGGAAATTCATATAGAGTATCATGAATATAGTCCCGCGAAAAAATGTTTCCTCAAAGAACGCACCCAGAAGCGGCACAAGCGGCGCTACTTTTCTGTTACGCTTATGTACAGACTGTATCCAGCTGATCTCTCCGATCTCTCCCGCCCAGTCGTTTTTCTCAGAAAACAAGGTAAGAGATCCCGACATCATTGTCACGATACTCATCTCAGCCAGGATCGTAAGCGGGATATATCCGAGATATTCCGGCGCTATGTAAAAATAACGAAATATATTATATCTGAACACTGCACAGAATCCCGCAATAAAGCACAACGGCGCGATATAGTACCATATCCCGATAATCGAGGCCTTTATTTCTTCGTAATCCCAGTCGATGATCCCGGCAGCTTTTCTCGAAATACGATTTATGACAGGCCTTCCATCTACCCAGAACAGGATCCTTCCCATTACAACAGCTGCCGTGCCCATTGCAGCAAGTGTCGCGGCAAGTATCATATTATCAGTCATTTCCAAGCTCCTTTCTATTTCCGGACGGAACTTCGAACCTTTTCTGCTTCATAGTTTTTCTAACAGACCAGCAGTAAAGAATGATATTCTGTGAAACATGACATAAAATGCAAAGCCATATCCCTGTTTCTCCGCTCAGAAAAAACATAGAATATATCAGCCCGCTGCTGCATTTCTGAATTACAGCAAACCGCCCGAAATAGACATGATTCATGCCATACAGCACGGCACTGACTATTGCTGCCGGCCACGCTTCCCAGCCCAGACCTTCACATACACCACCGATGATGACCTGGCGGAAAATCAGCTCCTCAGCGGTCGCCGCCAGTATGATAGATATGATACTGCTCACATGAAATGTTTCCATATATAAAGCCGCCGGTCTGACCTTAGGTAGTCTTTGATTTTTTATCCAGACCGGCAGCGCCGATTCCAGATATTCGATCGCCAGATTCACAAAACCCATAGCTGCCGCCGCTGCAAACAACAGATTTTTCCATCCGGCATCCATAACGCTCTCTGCGCTGAAGTCTGCCGGATCGGTCATACCCATTAGCAACGCAAGTACCAGCAGGATACTGTATATCAGAACAGTCGCCGCATTCTCTGACAGAAGTCTGCTTTCGCGTATCTTTATAAAAGGCTTTGCAAAATATATGTACGCCGAAGGAAATGCCGCCACATACAGGAAAAGCAATAATTTAAGGCATGGGATGTGGAAAATCATTAGTTATTCCTCCAAACTCCAGTGCGCGCGGATGTCTTGAATACGGGAATCCCGGATAAGAGAGCTGCACCAGCTCCGGAATGAATACACGCATCACCTTGAGCCCCATAGATATGATCTCCGGCGGTGTGATGTCAAGATACACTGCGTACTTTGACACATTCCTCAGCATACGTATCATATGCTCTATATTCTCTATATCACTGCCTGTGTTTTCCTTCCCCAGACTCGATAAGCTGTCCGTCCCTTCATAGATACTCTCGATGAGCCTGCTTTTCTTTTCCTGATCCTTCGCCTTTGTCCAGTAAGCTACATTGCTGTCGAGATTAAGAAAGCTTTCTTCATCACTGCCCAGAAAATCCACGGGATTCATCATCGGGCCGTTTGCTGCCAGGTAATGTATGGTAGCTGCTTCCGAAAGAGCTCTATAGGCTGCGCGCACAGGATCGAGATTCGCACTGCACCCCATGAGTATATACGGAGCCCTCCCTTTTCTATTGGTCAACTGTGCCGCAATGACACTTCCGGGCAATCCTTCCATAGAGAAATCATAAAGCTGCATATCATAAACGGTCCCGCCAAGGATCTTGTCCGCCAGTTTCATAAAATCAAGATCGTCATTCACGAGTTTTCTGCTTTTTGCGTCGGTGTACCAGTTGAGCATGAACGCGTCAGCTTCCACAGCTTCCATTATCGCACTCTCCAGCGCCTTGTATATGTTTATATGCGCAGCAGAGCCTTTTGAAAAGCTCGGAACGAATATCTTCTCACACAGATCCTCTCTGACATGATATCCTATAAACAGACACTGCATCGGTATGAAATGTTTCTTGCCTGCTTCCAGGAGCGACGGGCATTCTACCCATCCGATCACATCATCACGTGTGATATCACGTATATTAGTCTTCTTTGAAAGTTCCTGATAGTCCTCCTCGCTGAAAATACGAATGTATTCCCACGGGACCATATCATACTTTTCGGCCATCTCATTGTAGCTGTGATAAATGACTTTGTCCTGCCACATGCGCGATGCAGCCAGCAACGCGTAACGCTCTACACTTTCTCCATAAAGCTTTACCATAGCCTCTTCCCGGTAAATGCCATATCCTGAAAGATGGTAATTGATCCTGGCTTTGTCAGACACAAGTATCTGTTCATAATGAGGCATCTGGTTTGCACAGATCGCCAGCCTGGGAGTTGCAGTCTGATTGTTGCAGAGAAGAAGCTGAGATTCCACTATACCTCCATGCTGTCCGCCTATCCTTCGGTAATTATTTCTGATATGTACATGACTTGGGTAGTAATCGATCACGAAATCCTCCTATTCCCCGTCCTTTGACAGTTCCACATTTTCCACGAGCTTTTCGACTATTTCTTCGGATGAAGTATACATTTCTTCATATTCTGCCTTTGCAATATGTCCACATGCACTGCAGAAAGGCACTCTCAGAAGATCCTGCACCTGGACCTCCAGCAGAGGCAGATAGATATTGAATATACGTCCGGCCAGTTTTGCCTTGTGTATATTATTGATAAGAAATGCTTCAAAAAGACCGAGCGAAGAAATCATCTGCAGAATCGGCGTCACAGACGTCAGATCACTTTTTCTCATATTTCCTGATGTACGTTCAACATAGCTGCGATATGCGCTCATCGATTCCAGCCTTGCCATTACTCTTGTTTCATAGCATTCAAAGCAGCCCGTCTCGTACCCCTTTATCGTCATGATACTAAGGAACGGCCCATCTATCAGGCAGACTACAAACGGTATGTTCATACGGAGCAGTATCCTGTTGAGATTTCTCAGCAGCTTTATGTGCGGTCTCTGCATGCAGATAAGTACACTGCTGTACGGCGCGAATACCGGTGTCAGCGATTCCATAGCTTTCTCTGTCTCCAGCGCATCCAGCTTGCCCGTGAGATCTGCTGTCGCGACTTCTGCGATATCTTCTTCTGAAAACACTTCCATTGGAAGAGATATCTGATCACTCATTATTTCAAGCTGCTCAGTCACTATATCACTGTCGCAGACTAAAAGCGTGCCGGAATGTCCGCCGGCATTTTCTCCAAATCCCATAGATGCTGTTCCACCTATCAGATGCGTGATAAGCTCTTTTACCCTGTCTTCACCGCCATTGCTTATGTATGCCTGCTCAGCCAGCTCTTCCAGCAGATCTGCCACTTTTTCCGCGCTTTCCCGATCCGTCCCGAAGATATCAAGGATCTTCTCAGCAGTGAGACTACCGCCTTCTGTCAGCGTACGCATCACATCTAAAACAAGCTCCTGTGATGTTTCATCAAACACTGACAAGTCGAGCAGCGCCTCCTCATAATTCCATACGCCTTTTCGAAATATGATTTCCGTATCTCCGTTAAAGAAGAGTTCTGTACTTTCTCCCAGTTTATAAATCCTGTCTGTTTTCATCTCTTTTCCTTTCTCTATTTCATCGTTCCGACCAGCGTCAGATGTATCACATGCTTCGTCAGTCCATCTATCCCCAGGAAGCTTTCGGTTAGTCCTTTCTCATAACCGCCTATATCAGTCGCCGCCAGATCCATACACGTTGCAGCAAGCTGTATATTTTCAGCGATCTCTCCCGCCTCGATGTACCCGAACTGCATCGCCATATCTCCGTACTTTCTGGAATTGTCATAAAGCGAGTACACATAATACACAGCTATCCCAAGTTTGTCATTATCTATATTGATCCCGAAAGCAGATATACGGTTGTACTCCTCAATATCCGCATCGGACAGTCTCCTTACAAGACGTACAGACTGAGTCAGCGGCAGATATGTATATATCCCTTTATCCAGGCCTTTTACATTGAACGCCACAAAATAAAGTGTGATCGGATAAAGTCCCCCGCCTGACGGGCTGCATCGCACGATACCTGTATAATCTTCCCCCAGTGTCACCGTTGCGGGCATGTTGTGGAATGTATTGAAGTCAAATTTTCCGCTCGGTCCGTCACCATAGTACAGCAGCGTGGCCAGCTGTTCCAAAGTGAGCGGTTTCCTGCCCATTTCCCTTACGCTTCTTCTTGAACGTATCACGCTTCCAAGGGATTCCTTGAGCGGAAGATATTTAGGCAGCTTTATCGTTTCTTCATGCTCTATTATGTTCTCTTCTTTTAGCTGCCTGTTGCTGAGCGCCCCTTTTACACCAAGCGATGATGAATAATGGAATACGCCTATCGGCATTCCCATCTCAAGAGAGCTTCTTTTTGCATTGAGCAGATATTCCTCTCCTATAAGGCGCGTCGACTCTTCAGCCCATACAGCGCTGCGATAACAGCCCTCCGGCGCCTTTACACCAAGCGACTCCGAATAGATAGTCACCGGCATATTCGATGCAGTATCCGTTATCATCCAGACGATTCCCTTTTCCGCCTGTTCAAACGTGGAAGGCTTCATTTTTGTTTTTTTCTTTTTCATATGGCTCCTCTCTTTTCTGATCCCGTTTCTATTCCCATTTAAACAAAGCTGCAGTTATTATAATGAATACTCCGGCAACAGCCAGAAGTACGAGACTGTCTCCTTTCAGATCTGACAGACCTGCCCCGTCCCATATGTCGCGCATCATGGAAACGCTGTATGACAGAGGCATCGCTTTCACGACTTTATCCATCGCATCAGGCATAAATTCGACCGGCACACTGGCGCCTGACAAAAACATCATCGGAAATCCGATCACCATACCAAGCGTCTGTGCGATCTTGGCAGTCCTGCTCACAGATGCGATGAACAACCCTATTGCAAATACCGCGATACCCGACAGAACAAAACCATATATCAGAAGCGGTATACTCCCTGTAAAGCTGCTGTCATACCCAAAATACCCGATCAGCAGCACGATCAGCATGCCGATCACCGATATGATAAAATACATGATCACATCAGCCATCAGAAAAGCCATCGGACTCAGAGGCGTCATCCTGTATCTCCTCAGCTCTCCGCGCTCTTTGCTTCCTGACACTGCCACAGGCAGGCTTATAAGACCTGTTCCTGCAAATACAAGTCCGACAAAAGACGGCAGCATAACATCAACAGTCCCGCTGCCATCAAACATCTGCGATGGCTCGTTTCCATATACCATTCCAAAGATGAGAAGCAGCATAGGACAAAATATCACTGAAAAAAACAATGCGATATATTCTCTTGTCATCAAAATACATTTTGTTTTCAAAATAGCCAGCATGATCCTACTCCTTCACTTTCACTTTATAATAAAAATAGTCTTCAAAGTTGCTTTCACGACTCATGATATTTGACAATCCAAGTTCTTTTCGGCGGTACAGCTCATCTATGCTGAATCTCTGATCTGTATATATACGATATTTCTTTTCGCCGACTGTTTCCATACATGAATAGCCTCGCATCCTGATTACAGACTGTTCCAGCCTTTTCCTGCCTGCTTCCGCTTCAAATTCGACCACACCGCTGAACGGCAGCTTGCCTGTCAGTTCTTTTGCGGTACCTATATCCACGACGCCGCCATTGTTCACCATCATCACCCGGTCGCAGATCTTTTCCGCTTCCTGCATATAATGCGTAGAGACCAGGATCGTTTTGCCCTGCTGCTTCAGCTTGTCCACATAATCCCAGACCTCCTGACGAGATACCGGATCAAGTCCTGTCGACAGTTCGTCAAAAAAAAGTATATCAGGGTCGTGTATGACCGCCAGTAATATGAAAAGCCTCTGTTTCTGCCCGCCTGAAAGTCTTGAACAATATGCTCCCGCTTTTTCTTCAAGATTAAAGGCCTTCAGAAGTCCATCTGTATCCGCTTTTTTATGAAAAAGCGCCGCCTGCAGATTTACGGCCTCGCGCACTTTGATATTGACAGGGAGATCGCTTTCCTGCAGCTGCGCTCCAACATGATAGACCAGCTTTTTATGATCTTTCACCGAATCCATTCCATGTATGGTTATCTTCCCCGAATCCTGCCTGCGCAGACCGAGCATCATCTCCATCAGGGTCGTTTTACCTGCCCCGTTCGGCCCTATGATACCGTATACCTCGCCTTTCCTGACCGAAAACGATATATCATCCACTGCTTTGTTTTCTTTGTAATATTTACTGACATTGTTTACTGTTATCTCCAAATTCATCACGCTCCTTTCACCGGATCAGAGATATTTCCATGGTTTTCCCAGGCGTATCTGCCCGCGCCTGAAGTTCAGTTCCCATATCGGCAGTCTCCTCAGGCAGGTCCTTTCCCGGTCATGTGTCCCGCTTTTCCTTAAAAAGCTGCTGCCCCAACATCCGTAAAGTATTTTCAGCTCATCCTCCGAAAACTCATCCTCAAATTCATGCATCAGTTCCAGCAGGCATACCGGCTGCTCATCAGTAACTTCCAGATCAAGCGGCAGCTTCATCGTCAGACATCCTCCCATGCAGCTTTTTCTAAAACTGCATATATGGCACTTCCCCTGCAGCGAATCGGCCAGGTCACCTGCAAGAAATCTGTCCATATTGCTCTGGACCGTCCGGATCCGTTCCTGTATTTTCGGAACATTGTCCGCTTCATCTCCTGCCGTCGCCTGCCCTTCCCGCCCGCAGCACAGTCCCATGCCTTCAGGGAGAAAAGAGCACGGCACCACTGTACCGTGGCAATCATAAATGATATGCTGTTTCGATCCGCCGGCGCACTTTCTCGTCATCATGAACTCCATTATCCCTCTCAGAAACCCCATGTCCCTGTTATCATTTTCCATAAAGCCGCTGTTTGCGATCGTCATAAGTGAGATCGACCTCAGTATTTCCTTAAAAAAGCTGTTGTCCATTCTCTGCCCGGCAGCTCCTCTTATCC
>CAVEWO010000050.1:0-8102 GCA_963619345.1 Bacteroidaceae bacterium | reverse complement strand
ATGATATATCCTTTGAGCCGCATCCCTGTGTACAGTTACATCGACCGGTCCTCTTATCATCTGATACGGAAGATACCAGCCATCCAGCATGTTCAGATTTTTCATCACTGCTTTAGCTTCAGGCGTCGCTTTATTCTCTTTGCACCAGCTTTTCAGCTGCTCCAGCGCATCTTCCTTCGTGAGAACAAACGGAATGATCATCTCCGGGAAGTTTGCGGAATGTTCAAATTCATCGCGAACAAGGGTGCTGCCGCAAAATATGCAGTTATTGGTCGCTTCTCCCTTTGGAAACAGAACAACTGCACCGCAGTTCGGGCAGCTGAGCTGTTGATTTGTTGTCGTTTCCGTCATCAGCGATTCTGATTTTAACTGTCGCCAGCGTATGAAGCCCTTTTGTGCCTCCTGGATCCCGGATTTTTGTCCGCAGTGCACACACCGGTAACTTTGACTTGAAATGTCATATCCGGCAGGGGCTCCGCAGTTTTTGCAGTAAACAATAAACGGGTTTCCGTTATCGTGCTCTGCGGCATTTCTGATTTCCGGATCTGCCGCTTCTTTATATTCTTTATATTCCACTGTCGAAACATTTGTTCCGCAATACGGGCAGTTTACTTCCTTTGTTTCGGTATCTGATATTATAATAGCGCCGCAAGCCGGGCATTTGCACATTGTAGTATCCATCTCAAGTCCTCCTGTGATTTTAAGTTGAATTTATCATATTTTTATGAGTTTTTCAACTACTACGTCAAAAGAATGCAGAATAGCCGTACTGTAAATGATGTCTTCGGCTTCTGCCCGGGCTTCGGCGCTTTTCTCTTATCTCCTTCTCTTATTTCGAGTACTGCTGTCCGGCGAGTCATAGCCACATCGGTTCATCCCTGAATATCCGTGCGTCCATCAGCTTCAGATCATCATCAACTACAGGACTGAACTCCATCAGGTCGAGAATATCTTTCTGCAGATCTATTCCCGGAGCGATTTCCGTGAGATGCAGCCCGTCCGGACGAAGTTCGAACACACATCTTTCCGTGATATACATCACGGGCTGCTTTGTTTTCACAGCGTATTCGCCGGAAAAGGTTATTTGCTCGACTTCGCGTACAAATTTACCCGAATTCCCCTCATTCAGAATCTTTATTTTCCCATCTTTTATTTCTGTTTCAAGTCCTCCTGCCGTAAATGTGCCGCAGAAAAACACCTTTTTGGCATTCTGTGTTATGTTTATGAATCCACCGCAGCCGGCAAGTCTCGGGCCGAATTTGCTGACGTTGATATTCCCTTTCTCATCCGCCTGAGCTAATCCCAGAAAAGCCAGATCGGCTCCGCCGCCGTCATAAAAGTCGAACTGTTCAGGTTGAGTAAGAATGCATTCAGGATTAACAGATGCTCCGAACTGTGATCCGCCTGCAGGCACTCCACCCACAGCTCCCGCCTCTACAGTGAGGGTCATCCAGTCCCCTATCCCTTCTTCATTTGCCACAGCTGAAATATACTCGGGTATACCTATTCCCAGATTGACTACTATATCCTTTTGCAGTTCCATTGCAGCCCTGCGTCCGATCACCTTTTTTGGCGAAAGCGCCGGTGCCTCAATTCCTGATACCGGGATCTGTATCTCCCCGCACAGCGCCGGATCATAGTCAAATCCGAATGACTGCTGATGATCAACTGGATCTTCTGTGACAACCAGTGCATCAACATATATCCTCGGCACCTTTACAAGCCTCGGATCAAGTGTACCTGCCTTGACTATACTCTTCACCTGACATACGACTATGCCCCCACTGTTTTTAGCAGCCTGAGCCAGAGCCGTCACCTCAGATGTGCATATTTCCTGCTCGACAGTAACATTACCCAGTTCATCGGCATATGTTCCTCTTATGAAAGCTACATTTATCGGAAATGCCTTGTAAATCAGCTTTTCCTCTCCAAGAACATCTATGAGCTGCACGATATCTTCTTTTGTGATATCATTCAGTTTGCCGCCTTGATTTCTCGGATCTACGAATGTGTTGAGTCCGACATGCGTTATAGTTCCCGGCTTATTTGCAGCGATATCTCTGCATAGCTGTGACAGAGTTCCCTGCGGCAGATTGTATCCTTCTATCTCACCATTGAGGATCATTTTTCCCAGTACTGGCGCCATGTTGTAATGCCCGCCGATGACCCTTTTCACCAACCCTCTGTGTGCGAAATGATCAGCACCGCGGCCGTCTCTGTTACCCTGTGCGGCACAGTAAAAGCACGTTATGTCTCTTGGTCTGCCGGTTTCCAGAAACCTTGTTTCAACTGCACGGGTAAGTGCTTCCGGACATCCGCTTCCCACGAACCCACTAGTTGCCACTGTATCGCCGTCTTTGATATACAAAGCGGCCTGTGCGGCGGTGATCACTTTCTTTTTCTTCACGGTCATTACTCCCTTCTTTCATGCGGCTGATGGCCTGTCTGCCATGATAAGGCATTATCTGCTGCTGAACCAGCCACCGCCCTCTCTGTTACCTGCCGCGGAATTTCGCTTCTCTTTTTTCAAGAAAAGCTCTCATTCCCTCAATTCTGTCCTCTGAACAGAACGGCGCCGTACTGGTTTCTCCCTCCAGTGCTACTCCTGCAGGAAGATCCAGCATTATCCCGCTGTTGACTGCAATTTTAGCAGCTTTAATAGCAATAGGAGCTTTTTCTATGATCTTTGCAGCGATCTCCTCACATGTCGGGATAAGATCTTCAGGCGCAACAACTTTCTCAACCAGCCCTATATCTTTTGCCTCATCAGCTCTGATATAATCGGCAGTCATGATCATATACTTGCCCATGCCTTTCCCCACAAGTCTAGGGAGTCTCTGCGTGCCGCCAAACCCCGGGATGATCCCAAGATTTACCTCCGGCTGACCGAACTGCGCTTTTTCAGAAGCGATCCGGATATCGCAGGCCATAGCAAGCTCACATCCGCCGCCGAGCGCAAACCCATTTATCGCTCCGATGACCGGTTTGCTGAGATTCTCGATGAAGTCCATGACTCTCGCGCCATGTCTCATCATTTCATGACCTTCTATCCCTGTCAGCTTGACCATCTGAGAGATGTCAGCACCGGCTACAAATGCCCGGCCTTCCCCGGTAAGTATGACCACCTTTACATCCGGATCATCCTCTGCTGCTGCAAAAGCCGCCATCAGTTCATTGAGCACTTCAACAGAAAGCGCATTCAGTGCCTTAGGTCTGCTTACCGTGATATATGCAATACCGCCTCTTACTTCATATTTTAATGTTTCGTACATATGCATCTCCCCCTTTCCTGATTTTCTGAGTTTTTAACCTGACTTCTCAAGCTGTTCCGGCGACCGTTAGTCATACAGGAATTTTGAGAGTCTGTTGAACATCATATCACGATATTTTATTTTCTCCTCATCCTTGCCGCCGCTGTAATCGTAAAATCCTGCACCGTTCTTTACCCCGTACTGATGTTTTTCAAAACGATCTGCCAGCATGCCGAACGGCTCTTTTTTATCTGAAAGATCAGCAAACAGATACGATGCGATACTATAAAATATATCCAGTCCTCCCAGATCGCATACCTCAAACGGTCCCAGGCAGGCATACCGCATACCAAGTCCGTACTTCATGACATCGTCCACAGCTTCCGGTGATGCAATGCCTTCTTCCACGATATGCATGCTCTCTCTCAGGATCGCAAGCTGAATACGATTCAGCACAAATCCCGGTGCATCTTTGACAATGACAGGCTTTTTATTCACTGCAAGTGCCAGATCACGAATCGCCTCTGCTGCTTCTTCTGCAGTCTCTTCCCCCTGAATCACCTCTATAAGCGGAATCAGATGCGGCGGATTGATCCAGTGCATTCCTCCGAACCGTTCCGGCCTGTTGACAGCATCTGCTATTCTGCTGATGGAAAGCCCCGAAGTATTGGACGCCATTAAAGTATCATCTGACACTATATTGGAGATCTCTTCCCAGAAAGCCTGTTTGATATCCAGGTTCTCCACTATTGCTTCGATTACAAAATCCGCATCAGCAAAGCAGTCTTTATCGAGAGTGTAGGTGATCCGTGAAAGAATCTCTGCAGATTCCTCGGCACTTACATTTTTTTCCTCAACTTCAGTCTCCTGGTTAATGCGAATCAGATTGCGAGCTTTCTCCATCGCCTGCGGAAAAGCATCGTACACAGTCACAGTGTATCCGAATTTGGCAAATATCTCTGCCATTGACGCTCCCATTACCCCTGCGCCTGCGATTGTGATTTTCTTTATATCTCTTACAGTGTTCATGATTGTTTGTCCCCCTTCTTCTTTAATATCAAACTCTCATCGGCCATCAGCTGCAGATCAGATGAGTAAATGAATCTGCAGCCGATGGCCGCCTGTATATCCCCCCTAGTACATTCTGGATGCAGCATCACGATCATTACCTTTCCTGCACAGTGCCGCACCTGCATGCACAGGGGACTGCCGCAGCAGCTTAGCAAACTCCGAAGGTTGCCAGGATAATGATCGCAATAGTTGCAATCGTAGGAATGACAACTGTACACATGCCGATATTCATGTAGCTTTGCTTATGCGTCATGCTCGTTGCCATGAGTAATGTGATAACCGCACCGTTATGCGGCAGCGTATCCAGACCGCCGCATGCTACTGCCGCGATTCTGTGCAGTGCCTCATAGCTGATCCCTGCACTATCTGCCATTTCCATGAACTGAGGCGCGAAGGTTTCAAGCGCTATGGACAGACCGCCGGATGCTGAGCCGGTTACACCTGCCATTACTGATGATGCGATTGCTTCACCGATAAGCGGATTGGACGAGATCCCGAGCAGCCCGGTTGCCAGAAGCAAATAAGCCGGCAGAGTCTTGATAACGTTGCCGTAACCAACCTCTGATGCCGTATTCAGGATAGCAAGCAGTGAATTGTTCGCTCCTGCTTTAAGAGCTTCAGGTATACCGTTTTCAAATCTTTTGACATTGAGAGCGATAGCCAGACCGATACCAAGAACCAGACCTATTATCAGCGACCATGTACCGCCTACTGCACTGTACTCCGTACCGAAATCTGTCTCCAGATATGAATGATTCATTGACGGCAGAATCCACTTACTGCATAAGAGATTCGCCACGATAACCAGAATAATCGGAGCTATGGAAACCCAGAATGGCGGCAGCTTTGACTCATCAATAACTGCAAGCTGCTCATTCGGATGATCTCCGTAGCCTTCTCCCTTTTCCTTTGCCTTTTTCAGCCTGTTCTGCAGCCAGAGAAGTCCTAATATCAGCTCAATAAGAGCTGCGATGATTCCCAGAACCGGTGCTGCGAATGCATCTGTACCGAAATACCGCATCGGAATAGCATTCTGGATCTGCGGCGTTCCCGGCAGTGCTGTCATTGTGAATGTAAATGCGCCGAGTGCGATTGCCGGCGGCAGCAGCCTTTTAGGTACATCAGATGCTCTGAAAAGTGCCGCTCCTATCGGATAAATCGCAAATGCTGCTACGAACAGCGACACGCCGCCATATGTAATAACAGCGCAGGCAAGAACAACTGCGATGATTTCTTTGCCTGTTCCGGACTTTTTCACGATAAACTCCGCAATGGCTTTCGCACAGCCCGAAAGATCCATGACCTTTCCGAATACAGCGCCCAGAAGGAACACCGGAAAATTAGCCTTGACATAAGCTGCCAGATTCGGCATGAAAGTCTCCGTATAAATCGCCATGATGTGGAACGAACCGCCCTCAAAAAGCACGAACAGTGCAGCTACCAGGGCGAGAACCGGGGCAATCAGGATGACTGACCAGCCTTTGTATGCCAGATAAATAAGCAGCAGCAGTGATATTACAACACCTATTACTCCTATCATATAATTAATCCCCCTTTTTTAAATACATCTGCAAAGCTTCTGTCATCCTGCCGTCCAGCCCCCGTCAACAGGCAGTGCTATGCCTGTGATGTTTGCCGCCTCGTCAGAGCACAGAAATCTGACTATATCTGCCACCGTTTCCGGTTCCAGAAGCGACTTGATAGCAGCTTTCTGAAGCATGATTTTTGACACAACTTCTTCCTTGCTGATTCCGTGATTCTGCGCCTGCGCTGCAATCTGATTGTCTACCAGCGGCGTTCTGACATAGGCAGGACAAATGGAATTCACCGTAATCCCATAAGGTCCTCCTTCCAGAGCAGTTGTCTTGGTAAGCCCCATCAGACCGTGTTTCGCAGACACATAGGCAGCCTTGAATTCCGAAGCAACCAGTCCGTGTATCGAATTAAGATTGATAACACGCCCCCAGCCCCTGGCTTTCATCGACGGCCATGCGTACTTTGTCAGCAGGAATGGTGCCGTAAGCATCAGTGAAATCATGAAATCCCAGCGATCTTCCGGAAAATCCTCAACTGCTGCAACATTCTGAATGCCGGCAACATTAACCAGGATATCCACGCCCCCATATGTTTCGAGCGTAAAATCCATCAGCGCACGACAGTCTTCTCTCTTGCTGAGATCTGCGGTAAAAGCACACCCGCCGATCTGCTGAGCCGCTTTCTTAAGCAGTGCTTCGTTAACATCTGCCATGACTACCTGTGCACCTTCATCAGCAAGTGCTTTAGCTGATGCAAATCCGATACCGCTGGCTGCTCCCGTAACGACTGCGATTTTTCCTTTAATCATATTGCTTTCTCCTTCCCTTTTTTATTGTCCGCACTGTATCCCTTTTTAGCTGTAAAAATCTGAATATATCAGCAGATGCTCCTTATGCAGAAAAAGCGGACCTGATTTCTGCAGGGAATCCCGTACTCAATCATCTAAAGCAACTCCCATGCCAAAACATAAAAAAACACTTTCATCCTTTTTCCCATTTATGATTTTGCAAGGCTTATACGCTTTTAAGAAAATTTATCGATTCTGCAAAAGCAGCATGATATATGACAAAAAGCACACATTTACAAAAAATATGAGGCTTTTTAAAGCATATCCATTGCTTTTTTCAGGATTATTGTCATATATGTATGAACCGGCGTACACTCAGTGAGTTTTATGCGAAATAATGTACACATATTCGTGCAGCAGCTGAGTTTCAGTTCTCATTATGTTTGAGATTCCGAACATAATACTGCTGTGATATTTCTCTTTTGTGCATCGCTGCGTCAAAGTTTAAAAATTTCCGTTTGCGAAAACCTGATTTTAGTAGTAAAGCTGTTATGAAATACGGTATAATAGTAAAAATCAAAAAGGGGTTGAATAAAAAAGAGCTCCGCATTGATGCCGCCGGTTAAGACTCCGGGCATCAGTGAATTTACTATGTGATGTTATCTGACTTAAACACAGCAAGGAGGAACTCAAATGATTTTTGAAACAGCAATTTCTGAAGTCGATGCGGATTGTGTGATTGATGCAATGATGTCTGCCGATGAAGAATTACTGGTTATTGTCAATGAAAGGGGGTACATCGAAAAACTCTCCAGCGCTTATGCGGAATTTCTGGGAGTGGATGTATGCAACGCACTGGGACGCCATATCACAGAGGTGATCGAAAACACGCGGCTAGACATCATTATCAATACCGGGATCGCAGAAATAGGCGATTTTCAGATCATTAACGGAGAGAAAATGATCGCCAGCCGTATTCCGGTATTCAAGAACGGAAAAATTATCGGTGCATTCGGACGTGTTCTTTATCGCAATAGAAAACATATGCAGCATCTGTACAGCAAAATACGCGAGCTTGAGGCCGAGCGCAATCTTTACGAGGAAACATTCGACAAAATCAATACTGCAAAATATTCGATCAACGATATCATCGGTGAATGCGATCTGATGCGTGATCTGAAAGATTCAATCCAGAAGATTGCGCGTACTAATTCCAATGTACTTATTCTCGGAGAAAGCGGTACCGGAAAAGAGCTGTTTGCGCACAGCATCCATGACGCGAGTCTCAGAAAGAAAGCTCCGTTTGTATGCATAAACTGTGGAACAATACCGGAGAATCTCATAGAATCTGAACTTTTCGGATATGAAGAAGGCTCTTTTACCGGTGCTAAAAAAGGCGGCAAAAAAGGGCTTTTTCACGCTGCCAATGGCGGTACTGTTTTTCTCGATGAGATAGG
>CAVEWO010000049.1:0-8260 GCA_963619345.1 Bacteroidaceae bacterium | reverse complement strand
AATATATTCAGAATAGAGGTTCTTTAAACCGTTTGTATCGTTTGCAGGATGTGAAGCTCCCAACGCTTTAATCTTGCATAAGACAGGAGAAAAACATGGACGAAAACACATACCAGTTCAGAGGTACTGACGACTATATCGTCAGCGATGACCTTGTGCTGACGATGAATATCGCGATAAAAATGAACAAGCCGCTTCTCGTAAAGGGGGAGCCGGGAACAGGCAAAACGGCACTTGCGGAAGCCATTGCAAAAGCGCTCGGCAAAGAGCTGATAGTCTGGAGCATCAAGTCTGCCACGAAGGCGCAGGATGGCCTGTACCAGTACGACGTTGTTCGCAGACTCTACGACAGCGAGCTGGGCAATGAAGGTGTCGATGACATAAAAAGGTATATAAAAATGGGTAAGATTGGCGAGGCTTTCACTGCGGAAAAACAGTGCGTATTGCTGATAGACGAAATAGACAAAGCAGACCTGGAATTTCCGAATGATCTGCTCTGGGAACTCGACCGCATGGAGTTTTACATACCGGAAACAGATGAAACGATCAGGGCGAAGAACCCGCCGATCGTGATAATCACGTCGAACGCTGAGAAAGAGCTGCCCGACGCATTCCTTCGCAGGTGCGCTTTCCACTTCATCGAATTCCCGGACGAAACGCAGATGCGCGAGATCGTGCTGGCGCATTACCCGGACATTGAGGAGAAACTGATGGAGCAGGCGCTCGACGCATTCTTCTACGTACGTGAGTATTTTGAACTGAAGAAAAAACCGAGCACAAGTGAGCTGCTCGACTGGATCAGTGCACTCAGGCTCAGCGGGCTGCCGGTCGACAGCCTCAGGCAGGAGCTGCCGCTGCTCAGTTTCCTTATCAAGAAAGATGAGGATCTGGAAGATGTAAAGAAAAGCACAGGAGGTCTAAGGTAATGTTTCTGGGATTTCTGCTGTTCCTGCGCGCCGGAGGCTTCAAGGTATCGATGCACGACTGGCTTGCTCTGGCGGAAGGATTGCAGGCAGGACTTCACGGGCAGTCGATGCGGGGGTTTTATATCCTCTGTCGGGCGCTGCTCGTCAAATCAGAGAGCGATATGGACAAGTTTGAGGATCTGTTTTACAGGTATTTCAGGAAGGTCGATTCGCAAAGGCTGCGTACTGAGATCGCAGAGCTCCAGAAACGTCCGGAGTTCGTGGAAAAGGCTTTCGCACCTTATATGGATAAGAAGGATATGGACTTGCGGACGATCATGCGAGCGATGGAGACTCGACTTGCAGAGAGTTATGGTGACAGTGACGGCAGTTTTGTGTCCGGAAGCAGCGAGGTAGCAGGCAGTGCTTCTGCAGGGATCGGGGCAGGTCCGGGTGCCGGTGGAGGCGTGATGGTGCAGGGCGCCGGTGGAAAAAGCGTGATACATGCGCGCGGTGACCGTAAGTTCAGGGACTGGCGGACCGACTGTACTATTGAGTCCAGGCAGTTCCAGATGGCATTCAGGCTGCTGAGAGAGCTGTCGCGAAAGCTTGAAAACAGCGAAGAAGAGTTGGATATACGCGGAACGATCGACAGCACGTGCAGCCGCGGCGGGATCCTAGATATAAGGATGCAGCCTCCGAGAAAAAACAGGCTGAAGCTGATGCTGCTGCTGGATTCCGGCGGTTCGATGCGCCCTTACGAACAGCTCTGCAGTCTGCTTTTTCAGTCGCTGCACAAGGCGAACACGTTCGCGGATCTGAAGATATATTATTTCCATAACTGCCTCGAGGAGAGGCTTTACAAGGATCCGTCGATTGACACTGAAAAAACGCTGAAAACCGACTGGGTGCTGAGGAATATTTCCGGCGATTATAAGGTGATTTTCGTGGGGGACGCGGATATGGCGATGCATGAGTTGACGGATGGTTCATACAGCTCATACAGCAGCTGGGCCGGTGCTCCCGCAGACGGCATAACGTGGTTCAGGCGTTTTAAGGAAAAGTACAGGCACTCAATATGGCTCCACCCTCAGGAAAGAGAGGCGAATCCCGCATGGATGCCGGAGTCGTTTCTCGAGATCGAAAAAGTGTTCCCGATGTTTCGTCTGTCGATAGACGGACTGAAGGAAGGCATGTACAGACTGCTCAGGGATAGCTGAGCCCTGGAAGGCTCGCTTCAGCTCCGAGTATGCCTCCATGCAGAGGTATATATCGGTAATATGAACATTGTTTAATCTGACTTCTTTCATGTTTTAAATATAAAAAGCTGACCGTTAGAGACGGTCAGCAGGTGAGCAGAGCGAGATATGCGGTAAATTTCCGTATGGATTTATACGCTTTTGTATAAACTACGCAAAGAACTTGTCGTAAATGCCGAACACGAATATGAACAGCACGATCAGAGGCAGTATATATGTGAGATACGGACGCATCCAGTCATGCATCCTGATTCCGCGCCCTGCGTTGGCTTCCGCCTTGTATCCGCTCCATCCCCAGCCGTAGCGAGTGACGCAGAAAAGAAGATATACGAGCGATCCAAGCGGCAGGAATATGTTGCTGACGAGAAAATCTTCTACGTCCAGTACAGTTCCGCCGAAAACAGCAAATCCGTCCCAGCTCCAGATGTTGTATCCCAGAACGCACGGCAGCGAGAGTGCTGTTATAAGAACGAGGTTCACCAGACCGGATTTTTTACGGCTGCATCCCGTAAGCTCCATGCCGCAGCAGATGATATTTTCAAAAACAGCCAGAACCGTCGAAAGCGCAGCGAATGTCATGAACAGGAAGAACAAGCTTCCCCAGAGTCTCCCGAGCGACATGTCTGCGAAAATATTAGGCAGTGTGATAAAAATAAGGCTGGGTCCTGAAGTCTGGTCAACATTATATGTGAAGCATGCCGGGAATATTATCAGGCCGGCTGTTATCGCAACGAATGTATCGAGGATAACGACTTTTACAGATTCGCCGAGAAGCGAGTGATCCTTGCCGATATAGCTTCCGAAGATAGCCATTGCGCCGATACCGAGACTCAGTGTAAAGAACGCCTGATTCATCGCGCCTACAAGAGTATTCATGATGCCTACTTCTTTCATACGGGCGAAATCAGGCAGCAGATAAAAGCGCAGCCCCTCCTTTGCTCCTGGCATTAAGAAGCTGTTTACAGCCAGCACGACCATTATTGCCAGAAGTGCGATCATCATTATTTTTGTGATACGCTCAAGACCGTTCTGAAGTCCTTTCATGCATATGAAAATGCTGATGCATACAACGATCACCATGCAGATCGTCATGATGCCGGGCTTTCCGAGCATTCCTTCAAAAGTGCCGGAAACAGCGCTGACATCCGCACCGTCGAATTTTCCTGCGGCGGTCAGGTAAAAATAGTAGAGCATCCAGCCGGTTACTGTAGTATAGAACATCATTAGCAGATAACAGCCTATAAGCGTGAAATATCCGTGTATATGCCATTTGCTTCCCGGTTTTTCGAGCTCCTGATAAGCCTTGACAGGGCTTTTGCGGCTTGCTCTGCCGACTGCGAATTCCATAGTCATGATCGGCAGCCCCAATATCACAAGAAATATGAAATAAAACAGAACAAAGGCACCGCCTCCGCCTTGACCAGCCATGTACGGGAATTTCCATACGTTTCCTATACCTATAGCGCATCCTGCAGACAGCAGGATGAATCCCAGCCGGGATTTTAACGTTTCTCTTTCCATTTGATGTTTTCCTCCTGAATGTATATAATTTAGTGCATTGTTTTTTATTATACCATCAGAGAGCAGATGATTTCAATTGCTATCATCGCCTGTTGAGGAACAAATGTGTATCGGGTAACATGAAGAATTGTTATGGCTTTGGTTCGATATGTAAAAGTGGTGCGGCGCCGCTCTTTTTCTCACAGGCGTTTTGAACATGTTTCGGAAATACATTTTTTTCTTTACGCTAAAGTCGCAAAGTGATATAATAAGTCTATTATAGAAGTTTTTTGTAGTACTCAAATGGAAATAAATTAGTAAAAAAGGTGGAGGTGACCAAATTGAGTAAAGAAAGAGCATATAACTTTTCGGCAGGTCCGTCGATGCTGCCGCTTAGCGTGATCGAAGACGCAGCTGCAAATCTGGCAAACTACAAGGGCTGTGGAGAATCAGTAATGGAAATGAGTCACAGATCCGCTGAATTCAAAGCAATTCTGGAAGATGCAGAAAAAAATCTCAGAGATATCATGAATATTCCTGACAACTACAAGGTGATGTTCATACAGGGCGGAGGTACACTGCAGTTTGCGATGGTTCCGCTGAACCTTCTGAGAAAATCAGGCAAGGCTGATTATATCATCACAGGAACATGGGCGAAGAAGGCAGCGAAGGAAGCTCAGAAATTCGGAGATATCAAGATCGTTGCATCATCAGAAGAGTCGACTTTTTCATATATACCGAAAGTAAAGAAAGAAGATTTCAGAGCTGATGCTGACTACGTGCATATCACGTTCAACAACACTATCTACGGAACTCACTATCCGTACATCCCGGATACAGGAGATATCCCTCTCGTTGCAGATATGTCATCGTGCATCCTGTCGGAAGAGATCGATGTAAGCAAGTTTGGTCTCATCTATGCAGGCGTTCAGAAGAATATCGCACCGTCAGGCATCGCCATTGCGATCATGAGAGAAGACCTGATAGGATTTGCAAAGGAGACAGTACCTACTTATCTTGACTACAAGATCCATGCAGACAACGGATCGACATACAACACGCCTAACTGCTTCGCAATCTACATCGCAGGCGAAGTGTTCAAGCACATCAAGGAGATGGGCGGAGTTGCAGAGATGAACAGAAGAAATGTGAAGAAAGCACAGAAGCTTTACGATTTCATCGACAGCAGCGAGCTTTACAAGTGCCCTGTTGAAAAGGAGGACAGATCGCTGATGAACGTCGTATTTGTGACAGGTGATGCTGATCTTGACAAGAAATTCGTTGCAGAAGCAAAGGCAAACAACATGCACAACCTCAACGGACACAGATCCATAGGCGGCATGCGTGCGAGCATCTACAACGCAATGCCTGAAGAAGGCGTTGATGCTCTTATCGAATTCATGAAGAAATTCGAGGCAGAGAACAAATAAAAACGATACGAAGCAGTTTACGCAGATTTTGATGATGCAAGAGACGAACGAATATATGAAGACACACACTAATAAAAACAGAAGTATGTCTGTCAGAACTGTGGTTTGTATAATAATGATGATGGCGCTTATCCTGACAGGAGCAGCGCCGTCTTTTGCAGATGCGCAAAATACAGACGGCGGTTCCGGCAGTATAAAACTAAAGGTGTCAGCCTACATAAACTGGGACGATGCTCCGGAGATATCCGGAACCTCGGCTATAATGATAGACGCAGGCAGCGGTGCGATACTTTACGAAAAGAATGCATACGAACAGCGCGATCCGGCCAGCATAACAAAGATAATCACAGCTCTGATCGCACTGGAGAATCTCGATATGAATGAGGAGATCACAGCGCAGAGCGAGCCGGATCCTGAGGGGACGAACATCGCTCTGAAAGTAGGCGAGACGCTGACTGCAGAGCAGATGATAAATGCGACACTGATCGCTTCTGCAAATGATGCAGCTGATGCGCTCGCTATGCATATGGGCGGATCCTTGGAAGGGTTTGCGGAGATGATGAATGAAAGGGCTGCGCAGTGCGGAGCAAAGGACACTCGATTCTCGAATCCGAGCGGCCTTACTCCCGCGGGGCAGAGACATGTGACAACTGCGTACGATATCGCGATGATAGCGCGTGAGGCTATGAAAAATGAGCAGTTCAGAGAGATCGTCGCTAAAAAGAAGTACACGATACCGGCGACGGACATGTCATCAGAGAGGAATATAAAGTCCACTAACATGTGCCTCGTAGGAGACAATAAGACGGCGGAAGTGAACGGTAAAGAGCGCACTTTGAAATACGAGGGTACTACAGGTGTAAAGACCGGGTTCACCGAGGACGCCGGGTACTGCTTCTGCGGAGCTGCAGAAAAGAAAGACACGGAACTGATTGTCGTGACGCTGAATGCGGAAAAATCTGCACAGCGCTTTACAGATACTATTACGTTATGGGACTACGGGTTCTCGAAGTACAAGACATACACAGCAGCCGAAGCCGGGCAGCAGGTCGAGGAACTGCGCATATGGCAGGGGGCAAAGAGCCGAGTGCCTGCAGCAGTCTCAGAGGATATGGATATAACACTGGATAAAGGAACCAAGACTGACACTGTGACGACAGGAGTGCTCAAGGCTGATAAGAAGCTGACCGCACCTGTGAAAAAAGGCGACAGTGTCGGAACTCTCGTGGCATACAATGAAGACGGAGATGTGATCGCAGCATCAGAGCTGGTCGCACTTGAGAGCGTGGAAAAAGGCGGGCCGCTTTCGTACATAGGTATCGCAGACGAACATAAAACGCTGTTCATAGTTACCCAGATGATACTGCTGATACTGATATTCTGCGTTTTCGCTGCAGTCAAAAGAAGTCAGCGTAAAAAGAGACAGCGTATGAAAGCGAGACGTGCAAGGGAGGCGCGCCGCAGAGAATGGGAACAGGAGAACGATCTGTTCAGAAGATAAGCAGACAGATGATGAGATAACATGTTCGATATACAGGAAAACCTAAAAAAGCTTCCGGAATGTCCGGGAGTATATATGCACAAGGACAAGCTTGGGAACATCATATACGTGGGCAAGGCCGTATCGCTGAGAAACCGCGTTCGTCAGTATTTCCAGTCCTCTAAGAACATGGCTCCAAAAGTAAGGAGCATGGTCAGCCAGATCGCGGAGTTCGAATATATCACTGCGGGAAGCGAGATGGAGGCGCTGATACTGGAATGCAATCTGATAAAAAAGTACAGACCCAAGTACAATATCCTGCTCAGAGATGACAAAACGTATCCTTATATAAAGATTACGAATGAGGATTATCCGAGAGTGATAAAGACCAGGATCGTCAAAAAAGACGGGGGCAGGTATTTCGGCCCGTACAGTGATGCGGGTGCGGTGAACAAGATTGTGGATCTGCTGAACAGCAGCTTCGCGCTGAAACGGTGCTCGGCAGCGTCATTTCCTGAGGGATTCAGGCCGTGTCTGAACTACCATATCAATCAGTGCCGCGGGATCTGCACTGGAGAAGTGGATCGGGCTGCATATGCTGAGAGCGTGGAAGGCGCAAGGGAATTCCTCAACGGTAGGAACCGCCCGGTCATCGCAAGGCTGGAGAAGCTGATGCGAGAGGCGGCGGAGCGTCTGGAATACGAAGATGCAGCGATGTACCGCGATTATATCGAGGCTGCAAAGGCGCTGTCTGCAACACAGCGTGTAGTGATACAGCACAGCAAGGATATCGACATCGTGATTCCTGCCAGAGGGACCGAGGAGACGCACATGGTGCTGTTTTTTGTGAGAGACAGCAAGCTCGTTGGCAGAGAGTCGTATGAGATGGAGGCATCCTCGGAGGAAGACAGCAGAGAGCTGACTGCGGCCTTTATAAACCAGCACTACAGCAGGCTGCCGAATTTTCCGAAAGAGATACTGCTTACTCAGCTTCCTGACGAAAAGGAGCTGCTGGAGGAGTATCTGTCGGGGCTTGCGGGTCACAATGTGAAGCTGACGAAGCCTCAGAAGGGAGAAAAAAAAGCGCTTGTTGACATGGCATACCGCGATGTCCTCGAAATGGTCAAAACCATAGACGAGCGCGCTGCGAACGCCAGAGAGCGAAGGCGAAGCCTTGGTGCGGAGATATTCAGTATACTGAAGGAAATGGGAAAAGCCGCAGGAGAATACGATGGCAGAGAGTTCCGCACGGAATCTTATGATATTTCGAATACAAACGGAGTCGACACCGTCGGTGCCATGGTAGTGTTCAACGGTCTGAAGCCGGACAAGAGCAGCTACAGGAAATTCAGGATCAGGACTGTGTATGGACAGGATGATTACAAATCCATGCGTGAGGTGCTGACCAGGAGATTCAACAGGGTCTTCCGGGGCGATCAGGCATTTGAAGTGCTCCCTGATATCATTTTCATGGACGGCGGCAAAGGACATGTGTCGACGGCGCTGGAGGTGATCGATGCGACAGGCTTCGATATACCGGTAGTAGGGATGGTCAAGGACGACAGGCATCGGACAAGAGCGCTGATCTACCGCAGAGAAGGCAGCGGCGAGTACGAGGAGATACCGCTCAGGGGAAAACCTATGCTTTTCAAATACATCGGCAGGATGCAGGAGGAAGTGCACAGA
>CAVEWO010000048.1:0-8494 GCA_963619345.1 Bacteroidaceae bacterium | reverse complement strand
ATTCTTTTTTCATTTGGTAAGTCTACACCGGCTATACGAGCCATATTTTCCTCCTATTCCCATCTTCCGTCACGTATCCACGCCATTACCAATACTGGTGGGTCGTAATATAAACGGGATGTTCTTTATGTTATATCGATTTATATGCTTCGGGCATCATTCC
Organism: Bacteroidaceae bacterium; assembly: GCA_963619345.1. Taxonomy (GTDB): domain Bacteria; phylum Bacillota; class Clostridia; order Peptostreptococcales; family Anaerovoracaceae; genus Lentihominibacter. The sequence goes on along the minus strand of CAVEWO010000048.1, from coordinate 8,331 downwards.
TTCAGCAATATAACCATAATAATTCGCCAGCTGCCTTGTCTGCTTTCCAGACCGGCCGGCTGAAATGATTTGTGCGAAATATTTTGTGAAGATGACCTCCACAGCTTCGAGCAGACGATGCGTCTGCCGCAAGAAGCGAGGACAGTCACCGGAACAAAACATTTTCAGCTTTAGCCCTGTCTCTGCTTGTGTTTAGGATTTTCGCAGATAACCATAACTTTTCCTTTTCTTTTGATTACCTTGCACTTTTCGCAGATAGGCTTTACGGAAGCTCTGACTTTCATTTTAATCCTCCTTTATGATCTGCTTAAATCTTGAAACCTTTTCCCGAAATACTGATACTGATTTCTGATCAGGTCTCATGCAGCGCTTTCCCGGATCTGTGTTCCGGCACAAAACAGCTGCGGGATTTAGCGCGCAGATTGATGATATGGAATCTACGCTTTGCCTCTCCATGTGATCCTGCCTCTGGTAAGATCATACGGTGATAATTCTACCTTTACCTTATCCCCCGGGATAATTCTGATATAATTGGTTCTTATTTTACCGGAAACATGTGCCAGCACTTTATGCCCGGTCTCAAGTTCTACTATGAACATTGCGTTAGGCTGTGCCTCTATTACCTTGCCTTCCGCTTCTATGACATCTTTCTTTGCCATTAATCAACACCTCGCTTTTAGTCAGCCAGAGTCAAGAGCTCGGGCTCACCATCAGTTATAACCACAGTATTCTCGTAATGAGCTGATAATTTACCGTCCAGGGTAACTACAGTCCAGTCATTGGAAAGAGTTCTGACATCGTATCCGCCTTCGCAGATCATAGGTTCAATGGCAAAAACCATTCCCTTTGCAAGTCTAGGGCCCCTTCCCGCTTTTCCGTAATTAGGGATCTGCGGTTCTTCATGCATCTCCTGTCCGACTCCATGCCCGACGAAGTCTCTTATTACCGAGAAACCTTCGCTCTCAGCCTTGACCTGTATGGCATGCGATATGTCTGACAGTCTGTAGCCTACTCTGCAGAATTCGAGTCCTGCAAAGAAGCTGTCTCTAGTAGCATCCATAAGCTTCTGAGCAATATCACTTACCTTTCCTACCGGATAAGTCCTTGCTGCATCGCTTACATACCCTTTGTACGTGGACCCGACGTCCACACTGACGATGTCGCCTTCTCTGAGAATCCTTTTCTTGTCCGGAATACCGTGAACAACTTCTTCATTGATCGATACACAGGCACTTGCGGGAAATCCGCAGTAACCTTTGAAAGTAGGGATCATCCCGTTTTTTCTTATGGTGTCTTCAACAAATCTGTTTATGTCAGCGGTAGATATACCGGGCTTGATGAAGTTTTCAAGCTCTTTGAGGATGAACCCTGTCACCTTGCCCGATTCTCTCATTAAATCTACTTCCTGATCTGATTTAATAATGATCATACCTATTCACCCAGTACCTCTACAATAGCATTGAATACGTTTTCAAGTCCTATCGTTCCGTCAAGGTGAGCGATGTTGCCGGCTTTTTCATAGTAATCTATGAGCGGCTTTGTTTCTTTATTGTATACTTCGATTCTGTTAGCTGCTGTCTCTGCATTGTCATCAGCTCTCTGAATCAGCGCTGCTCCGCATTCGTCGCAGATACCTTCTACTTTAGGCGGTATGTTTACGATGTGAAACGATGCGCCGCATGTCTTGCAGACTCTTCTGCCCGTAAGTCTCACCATCAGTTCATCTTTATCCACATCGATATCGAGAACGTGATCAACTTTTTTGCCCTGCGCTGCCAGGAACTCATCCAGCTTTTCTGCCTGGAATACAGTTCTAGGGAATCCGTCAAGAAGGAATCCGTTCCTGCAGTCGTCAGCCTTGAGTCTGTCCGTTGCTATCTCTACAACCAGTTCATCCGGAACCAGTTCACCCTTGTTCATATATTCCTGTGCTTTTTTACCAAGTTCAGTGCCTTCTTTAATGTTGGCTCTGAAAATGTCGCCAGTCGAAATATGAGGGATATCATACTTTTCTATTATTTTAGCAGCCTGAGTGCCCTTTCCTGCTCCCGGAGGGCCCAGTAATATTAAATTCATAGCTTAACCTCCTTAAGGTTCGTGCGTGCATTTTGCTTTGCGAAACCGGCTCTCCTTTATTTAAGGAAGCCCTGGTAATTTCTCATTACCATCTGCTGTTCCAGCTGTTTCATCGTATCCAGTGCCACACCTACTGCTATCAGAAGTGATGTTCCGCCAAAGTGGAAGTTGAGACCTCCAAGCTGGCTCACTACTGTAGGCAGTATGGCAACAGCTGCCAGGAACAGTGCTCCTACAAAGGTAATTCTTGTCATAACTCTGTTTAGATATTCAATAGTGGCCTTTCCCGGTCTGATGCCAGGGATAAATCCTCCGTTTGCTTTCATATTCTGGGCAACTTCCACAGGATTGAAAGTTACTGATGTATAGAAATAAGTGAAGAATATTATCAGTACAATATTGAATGCTGCATATACCCATACACCCGGCGTTCCAGTCGGCGAAAGCCATTTTTCTATCCAGGCAGCGGCACTGCTTTGATTATCCATAAAGTACGTTATGGTCAGCGGGAACTGCAGGAATGACATTGCGAATATTACAGGGATAACTCCTGCCTGATTCACTTTGAGCGGAATATGTGTGGCCTGACCGCCATACATCTTCCTTCCGACAACTCTCTTCGCATACTGCACAGGGATCCTTCTCTGACCCTGCTGCACTTCTATGATACCTACTATTACAAGCACACAGAATATCAGGAAAATAAGCAGTGTAACTATACTCATGCTGCCGTCCTGGAGTTTCGTCCAAATCTCCTGAACTGCGGATGGCAGCCTGGAAACTATACCAGCGAAGATTATCAGCGAAATACCATTGCCGATACCATATTCGTTGATCTGTTCGCCCAGCCACATCAGGAATGCTGTTCCTGCTGTGAGCACCAGTACTATTACAGCTACATCAAAGAAAGATGTGCTGATAAGCGCCTGTCTGAAAAGACCTACAGATACGCCTATCGCCTGTATGATCGCAAGCACTACCGTAAGGTATCTTGTATACTGCGCGATCTTCTTTCTTCCTTCAGTTCCTTCTTTTGCAATTCTCTCAAGTGAAGGAACCGCGATCGTCAGGAGCTGAAGTATGATCGATGCTGTGATGTACGGAGTGATACTCAGTGCGAATATAGTAAAGTTACTGAACGCGCCTCCGGAGAACAGATTGAACAGAGCAAAAAGTCCTGTTCCGCTGTCAAATGTCTGTGCCAGAATGTCCCTGTCGATTCCCGGTACGGGGATCTGAGATCCGATTCTGAAAATCAGGAGCATAACAAGCGTAAAGATGATTTTTTTCCTGATATCAGGAATGTTCCAAGCTTTTGCAACTGTTCTGATCATCTCCATTAGATCACCTCTGCCTTTCCTCCGGCAGCTTCGATTTTTTCTACTGCAGTCTTGCTGAACTTATGAGCTTTAACTGTGATGTTTTTCTCAAGAGTTCCATTACCTAAGATCTTGATTCCGTCTTTTACCTGCTTTACAACACCAGCTTCCTTGAGCAGCTCAGGAGTTACCTCTGTGCCTGCTTCGAATCTGTTGAGATCAGCAACATTGAGTACTGTATATTCTGTTCCCCAGATATTAGTAAATCCTCTCTTAGGGATTCGTCTGTACAGCGGCATCTGTCCGCCTTCAAATCCAGGTCTTATTTTGCCGCCGCTTCTGGACTTCTGTCCGTTCATACCTCTGCCGGCAGTAGTGCCCTGTCCGCTAGCTGTACCACGGCCTTTTCTCTTAGGTGCCTTAGTTGCACCCGGGACAGCTCTTAATTCGTGAAGTTTCATCTTTCGCACCTCCTATCCTATAGTTCTTCTACAGTCAAAAGATGCGATACCTTGTTTACTGCTCCTCTTGTTACCGGAGAGTCAACAAGTTCAACTGATTGGTGCATCTTCTTGAGTCCTAACGCTTCTACAACCTTTTTCTGTTTAGGGGAAGCGCCAATAACACTTTTTGTCAATGTGACTTTTATCATCTTTGCCATTGTTTCTTCCTCCTTATCCTAAGATTTCTTCTTTCGTCTTCCCTCTTTTTCTTGCAACTTCTTCTACAGTTGTAAGGCTTTTGAGACCTTCGATAGTTGCGTATGCCATGTTACCAGTGTTGTTCGATCCGATGGACTTAGCTCTGATATCCTTGATACCCGCAGCTTCCAGTACAGTACGAACTGATGAACCGGCGATAACTCCAGTACCCTGTGCAGCCGGCATAAGAAGAACTCTTCCTGCGCCAAACACGCCCAGATTTCTGTGAGGGATCGTTGTTCCTACAGTCGGAACAGTGATTATTTTTTTCTTAGCATCTTCTGTAGCTTTTCTTACAGCTTCAGGGATTTCCTGAGCCTTGCCGAGACCGACACCTACATGTCCATCCCCGTCGCCGACAACTACTGTAACACTGAATCTCATGTTTCTTCCGCCCTTTACGGTCTTGGCAACACGTCTGATGCTTACAATAGTTTCGTTTAAGTCAAGCTTTGATACATCTATAGTATTACGCATTCAACTTACCTCCTGTTAGAATTTCAAACCTGCTTCACGAGCGCCGTCAGCAAGTTCCTTAACTCTTCCGTGATAAAGGAATCCGCCTCTGTCAAAGGTAACTTCTTCGATACCTTTTGCAAGTGCTCTCTTAGCAATAGCTTCCCCCACTGCCTTGGCAGCTTCTTTGTTACCGCCATATGCGATCTGTGACTTTAATTCCTTGTCTACAGTCGAAGCTGAAGCAAGTGTAACTCCGTTTACATCATCGATAACCTGAACGGAAATATTCTTACTACTTCTGAAAACGCAAAGTCTAGGCTTCTCAGGAGTTCCATAAACGTTTTTTCTAATTCTCTGATGTCTGGCGACACGCTTATCATTTCTGCTTTCTTTAGCCATTTTATTTTACTCCTTTCTTTATGATGAAGCCCCGGTCTTACCTTCTTTTCTGCGGATATATTCGCCTTCGTATCTGATGCCCTTAGCCTTGTAAGGTTCAGGTATTCTCCACGATCTGATATTCGCAGCGTAATTGCCGACCAATGCCTTGTCTATACCTTTAACAACAACTGTTGTAGCGTCAGGTGTCTCTGTAGTTATTCCATCCGGATCTTCCAGCTCTACAGGATGTGAATATCCGAGGTTCATAACCAGCTTGCTGCCTTTTTTCTCTGCCTTGTAACCAACGCCTACCAGCTGAAGCTTCTTTTCATAACCTTCAGTAACACCAATAACCATGTTGTTTATAAGTGTTCTTACGAGACCGTGCTGTTCTCTCTTTGCAGCATCATCACCATCTCTGGATACAGTTACTACGTTGTCTTTTACTTCTATATTTAATAAACTGCTGAGCTTTTCCTGCAATTCGCCTTTAGGGCCTTTTACTGTTACGACATTCTTGTCGCCGACTTTGACCTCAACACCGGCAGGAAGAGCGATCGGTTTTTTACCTATTCTTGACATTTTTATATCCTCCTACCATACATAACAAATTACTTCGCCGCCGATTCCAAGCTTTCTTGCTTCCTTGTCGCTGATTACTCCCTTTGATGTGGAAATGATCGCGATTCCCAGTCCGCCTAAAACTCTTGGAATTTCATTAGCCTTAGCATATGATTTGAGACCCGGCTTTGAAATCTTTCTGATTCCGCTTATTACTTTCTCTTTATCAGGACCATACTTCATAGTAACTGTAATAACACCCTGTTTGTTGTCATCTGTTACTTTGAAATCTTCGATATAGCCCTCTTCCTTAAGGATCCCTGCGATTGATTTTTTCATCTTTGAAGCAGGAATATCAACTGTCTTATGACCTGCAGTATTTGCATTTCTGATTCTTGTCAGCATATCTGCAATAGGATCTGTCATTGTCATTGTGTCTTGTTCTCCTTCCTCCATTAGTTCGGTTTACATTCGAAGCATGTGCATGAATGCAGTCCCGCTTGATGGATAGTAGTTTTAACTTGATTTATATATCACGCACTAAATGGTATGTCCTACCATGAAGCTTTCTTTACGCCAGGGATTTCCCCTTTGTAAGCAAGCTCTCTGAAGCAGATACGGCAAATTCCATACTTTCTCAGTACTGAATGAGGTCTTCCGCATATTCTGCATCTTGTATATGCACGTGTAGAAAACTTAGGTTTTCTCTGCTGCTTCACTTTTAATGAAGTTTTTGCCATTTCTTCCTCCTTTATAATTTCGAGTGCAGCTCAGCAGATCTGCGTAAAATCTGCCGGCTCAGACACTTCTGTAAATTATAATTTCTTATTTTTCGAACGGCAGACCAAGTCCTGCAAGCAGTGCTGCTGCTTCTTCGTCAGTGTCAGCCGTTGTAGTGAATACGATGTTCATGCCCTTGATCGTGTCAACCTTGTCATAGTTGATTTCAGGGAATATGAGCTGTTCCTTGATACCCATCGAGTAGTTTCCTCTGCCGTCGAACGAGTTCTTGCTCACGCCCTTGAAGTCTCTTACTCTCGGAAGAGCGATGTTGAAAAGCTTGTCGATAAATTCGTACATGTTATCGCCTCTTAAAGTTACTTTGGCTCCAACAGGCATGCCCTGTCTGACCTTGAAGTTTGCGATTGATTTTCTTGCTCTTGTAATAACAGGTTTCTGTCCTGCGATCAGGCCGATTTCCTCAACTGCGCTTTCCAGTATCTTAGCGTTTTCCTTTGCTTCGCCAAGTCCCATGTTGATAGTAACCTTTTCGAGCTTGGGCACCTGCATCACATTGTTATATTTAAACTGTTCCATCAGTGCAGGAAACACGTCTTTTTTATAAGATTCTCTTAATCTTGCCAAAACCGTCTCCTCCTTTCCTAGTCTATTACGGCGCCGGTCTTCTTAGCCACTCTGACCTTCTTGCCGTCTTCTACTTTGTAACCGATTCTGCTCGGCTGTTTTGCCTTTGTGTCATAGTACATAACATTAGAAACATCTATAGGACCTTCCTGATGCTTGATCTCAGCAGCCTCTTTCGGAGTCTGCTTCTGATGTTTTGTCTGAATGTTAACACCTTCTACTATAACTCTGCCTTTCTTAGGGAAAGCCTTTAATACTTTTCCGGTTTTGCCTTTATCTTTTCCGGCAAGTACTATTACTGTGTCATCTTTCTTAATTCGCATCTCGTACACCTCCTATAATACTTCCGGTGCCAGGGACACTATCTTCATGAAGCCCTTATCTCTCAGTTCTCTTGCTACTGGTCCGAAGATACGGGTTCCAACCGGTTGTAAATCATCCTTAATAACTACTGCTGCATTCTGGTCAAACTTTACATAGCTGCCGTCTGCTCTTCTGGCACCATGCTTCGTTCTTACAACAACGGCTCTGACTACATCACCTTTTTTTACTACTCCGCCAGGCGTTGCATCTTTTACCGCACAAACGATAACATCGCCGATGTTTGCATACTGACGGCTAGTGCCTCCCAGTATACGTATGCATAAAAGTTCTTTAGCTCCGGAGTTGTCAGCAACCTTTAATCTTGTTTCAGTCTGAATCATTGTTAGGCGCCTCCTTACTTAACTTTCTCAACAACATTCACAAGTCTCCATCTCTTGTCTTTTGAGAGAGGTCTTGTTTCCATAATTCTAACTTTATCGCCGATCTGGCATTCATTGTTTTCGTCGTGAGCCTTGATCTTCTTAGTTCTCTTTACAGCCTTTCCGTAAAGGGAATGTCTTACGAAGTCTTCAACTGCTACGACAATTGTCTTATCCATTTTATCGCTTACAACTATGCCGACTCTTGTCTTTCTTCTGTTTCTTTCAACTGCCATAATACATCCTCCTTTCCGTTAGCCTTGAACCTTTGCAAGTTCTTTTTCTCTTATAATGGTTTTAACCCTTGCGATATCTCTCTTAGTCTCACGCATCTTTATAGGGTTTTCAAGCTGTCCTGTAACGTGCTGAAATCTGAGGTTGAAAAGATCTTTTTTCATCTTCAGTAATTCCGCATTCAGTTCTGCTTCTGACATTTCTCTCATTTTCTTTAATTCCATTATGCTTCACCACCCTTTTCTGCGATTTTTTCACTGATGGCAAATTTACACTTGACTGGCAATTTGTGAGCCGCAAGTCTCATCGCTTCTCTTGCCTGGGCTTCTGTAACACCTTCTATCTCAAACATTACTCTGCCCGGTTTTACTACTGCTACCCAGTACTCAGGAGCACCTTTACCGGAACCCATTCGTACTTCAGCAGGTTTCTTAGTTACCGGCTTGTGAGGGAAGATTTTGATATAAACCTTACCACCTCTCTTAACAGATC
>CAVEWO010000047.1:0-8594 GCA_963619345.1 Bacteroidaceae bacterium | reverse complement strand
CCGTATATGTACCCGGATCTTAATACAGCCAGAGATCTTGTGGACGCCGGAGCTGCAGCAGTAATGCCGCTGGCGTCGCCGATCGGCTCGAACAAAGGACTTGCGACGAGGGAATTCATACAGATACTGATAAATGAGATCGATCTTCCGATCATCGTCGATGCGGGCATTGGCAGGCCGTCACAGGCATGCGAGGCAATGGAAATGGGCGCAGCTGCGATAATGGCAAACACTGCGCTGGCAACGGCAGGAGATCTGACGCTGATGGCGTCAGCATTCAGACAGGCGATAGAGGCAGGCAGAAAAGCGTATCTTTCAGGGCTTGGCAGAGTACTGCTCAGAGGCGCAGAAGCTTCGGATCCGCTTACAGGTTTTCTCAGAGATTAGGGGGCGGCATCATGCAAAACAGTTTTTTTGTAGACTCGGCGAACCTTTCCGAGGCTGCGCGCGAAAAAAAGCACAGGCTTGAAAACGATCCGTCTTCGAGAAAAAACCATATGGAATACATGCCTGACATGGAGCAGATCGACACCGGCATTCGCGACAAAGTGATGGAACAAATGCAGTCTTACGACTACGGCCGCTGCACCGCACGTGACGTCAGGAACGCGCTCGACCACGAATACTGCACAGTCGAGGACTTCAAAGCCCTCTTGTCACCGGCTGCAGAACCTTTCATCGAAGAAATGGCGCAGAAAGCCAGACTGGAGACCAGAAAACACTTCGGCAACAGTGTGTACCTGTTCACGCCGCTTTACATAGCGAACTACTGCGAAAACTACTGCGTTTACTGCGGTTTCAACTGCTACAACGACATCATCAGAATGAAACTCGACTTCGATCAGATCGAACACGAAATGAAGATAATCGCAGACTCGGGAATGGAGGAGATCCTGATACTCACCGGCGAAAGCCACGGCATGAGCGATGTGAAATATATCGGCGAGGCATGCCGCATCGCCCGCAAATATTTCAGGATGATCGGTCTTGAGATATATCCGGTCAATACTGACGACTACAGATACCTGCGTGAGTGCGGAGCCGACTATGTCACCGTGTTCCAGGAGACATACGATCCCGACAAGTACGAAACGCTCCATCTGATGGGGCACAAAAGAGTGTGGCCGTACAGGTTCGAAGCGCAGGAGAGAGCACTGATAGGAGGCATGCGGGGCGTCGGTTTTTCAGCACTTCTGGGACTTTCGGATTTCAGAAAAGATGCGCTCGCGACAGCATTGCATGTATATTATCTGCAGAGAAAATATCCGCATGCAGAAATGTCGCTGTCATGTCCGAGACTCAGACCGATCGTGAACAACGATAAGATAAATCCGCTGGACGTCCACGAAAAACAGCTCTGCCAGATACTTTGCGCGTACAGGATCTTCCTGCCGTTTGCGGGGATAACTGTGTCGTCGCGAGAAAGCGAAAGCTTTAGGAACGGCATTGTGAAGATCGCGGCGACCAAGGTGTCGGCAGGCGTTTCAACGGGTATTGGGGATCATGAGAGCAAGTATACGGGAAAGAAAAGTGAAGGCACAGAGGGGGATGAGCAGTTCGAAATAAACGATGGCAGGAGTTTCACCAGGATGTACAGCGACATGGAAGGCGAAGGGCTGCAGCCGGTGCTGAACGATTATCTTTATGTTTGATTTACTATGCGTGACAAACCGGCTGATCTGCGAGGTGGATTTTTTGGAAAAGATCCGGCAGTTAACGGCCTGCGGACTTTCAGGAGTGATCCTGAGGGAAAAGGATCTTGAGGAAGTGCGGTACAGGGCGCTTGCCGCGCAGGTCATGGAGACCTGCGGGCAGAGCGGTGTGCTGTGCATACTGCACAGCTTTCATCGTGTTGCAGCGGAGCTCGGAGCACCGGTGCATCTGCCGATGCCGGTGCTCCGGGAGATGAGCGAAAAGGAGCGGCGCGCATTTGAAATAATGGGTGCATCGTGCCATTCTGCCGATGAGGCTCGCGAGGCGCAGGCTCTGGGATGCACGTATGTAACGGCGGGGCATGTGTTTGCGACTGACTGCAAGAAGGGACTTGCACCGCGTGGGACGGATTTTCTGCGGGAGGTCTGCGAAGCGGTCAGCATCCCGGTATACGGCATCGGTGGGATAGGTGCCGAGAATATAGCGGAAGTGCAGCGTGCAGGTGCAGCGGGCGCATGCGTCATGAGCGGAGCGATGACTTGCGCAGATCCGGAGCGGTATGTGGCAGAACTCAGATCTGCGCTCGAGCAGGGATGATGTGCCGCTGCATTGGATGCCTGTGAATGCCGTGACAGGCTGCAGATATATCTGTGGCTGCAATCATCAGCGGTAGGATGTTTTACCGGCTGGATGGTGCATGTTTGCTCGTTTGCGGCAGTATCTGCGCCTGCGGGCAGGCATCATGACATGCCGGAAACAGGAACCGCAGCAACGGAAAACCCGGGAGGTAAAAATGAAAATGAAATTCAAACGTGAACAGCTGCTGCTTTACGCGGTGACGAACCGCGTGCATGCAGTGAATGAAACGCTGTACGATCAGGTAAGGAAAGCGCTCGAAGGGGGTGTGACCTGCGTGCAGCTGCGTGAAAAATATATGGATGACAGCGAACTCATTCGAGAAGCCGTCAGACTGAGAGAGTTGTGTCACAGCTTCGGAGTACCGCTCATCATAAATGACAATGTGAATGTCGCGCTCGAATCCGGCGCGGACGGAGTGCACGTGGGCCAGGACGACAGACCCGCGGCAGAGATAAGAAAGCTTGCGGGCAGTGATTTCATAATCGGCGTGACGGCGAAAACCGCAGAGCAGGCTATCAAGGCGCAGGCTGACGGTGCGGATTATATCGGTTCGGGAGCGCTATTCCCATCGCCGACGAAGCAGGGCGCGATCAGGATGACGAAAGATCAGCTCAGGGAGATCTGCGGCTCGGTGCAGATACCAGCGGTCGCGATCGGCGGAGTCAGCCTCGACAATATGAAAGAGCTGAAAGACTGCGGCATGGCAGGCTTTGCAGTAGTGTCGGCAGTCTTTGCAGCAGAAGACATCAGGGCAACAGCCGGGCTGATGAAAGCCGAGGCAGAGCACCTGGTCGACTGAGTGCATGCGGCGAATATATGAAGCCCCTTGCAGGGACAACCTTAATGTCGGGTGTGCCGACAAATATAAGAAACACCACAAGGGTCTAACCTTAATGTCGATCTCTGATCGACAAATTAATGAAACCACAAAGAATAACCTGATGTCAGCTTTTAGCTGACTATAGACATATGAGGATGTGCAGATGAAGAGAAAAACAGTGCTTACTATAGCGGGCAGTGATCCCAGCGGCGGTGCGGGGATCCAGGCAGATCTGAAAACGATGATGGCCAACGGCGTGTACGGAATGAGTGCGCTGACGGCGCTGACTGTTCAGAATACAGCGGGCGTTACAGATGTGATGGAAGTGACGCCGGAGTTCCTGACGCAGCAGATAGATGCGGTGTTTGCTGATGCACGGCCGGATGCGGTAAAGACCGGCATGGTGGCTTCCGCGAAGCTTATATCAGTGATCGCAGAACGACTCAAAGTACACGATGCTGTGAACATCGTGGTCGATCCAGTGATGGTTTCGACGAGCGGCTCGAGGCTTCTGGCAGAGGATGCGGTGGAAGCACTGAAAACTCAGCTGCTGCCGGCCGCTGACCTGATAACTCCGAACATACCGGAAGCTGAGGTGCTTACTGGGATCGAGATCACCGGCAGGGGAGATATGCAGCTCGCAGCGGAGATACTTCAAAAAAGGTACGGCTGTGCGGTTTTATGCAAAGGCGGGCACAGCGTTTCGGATGCGGACGATCTCCTGTACGTCGAGGGCAGAGCGTGCTGGCTGCCGCAGAAAAGGATAAATAATCCGAATACGCACGGGACCGGATGCACGCTGTCGAGCGCGATCGCTTCGAATCTTGCCAAAGGCATGGATCTTGAGAGCGCTGTGGCAGAGGCGAAATCATATCTGACGGGAACGCTGATGGTGATGATGGATCTCGGCAAAGGCAGCGGGCCAGTCGATCATGCATTTGATCTGAGCAGCAGGTTCATATAGACTCTGCCGGACGTGCGGCGGAACCCTGATTTTAGTGTCACTTTTTATTTTTTTATAGTCAGAGTATAAAAACTCAGACCGATAATACGCTGTGATGCGATATTCTACGAAACACAGCGTGTTTTTTGTACGCATATCTGCAATTCTTATACAAAAAGGTATAAAATCAACCAATATTGCTACTGCTGTGTGATCTCATTTTATACTCAAAAATATAAATCCTGCTGATCTTTACTAAAAATACAGTACCGGTGCTGCAGCGCATAATGACCGCTTTCCTTGACCGCTGCAGCTTGATGTCTGAAATCTGGAAAAATGTGCAGCCCCATATCGCACACATCTTCACAAGAATTTTACATAGCAATATTGTCTTATCAGTTTCATTTTTAGGAAAAATAAGGTATACTGGATTACTAGGTATAGGTACCAGTCAGTATACTTTTTTATGCAAAGAATATCATTTCGGTATTCCGGAGGTACATGGCAGGTGCAGGCGAAAGGAGAGGATCATACTTAATGAGCGATGACATTATCAGAAATGTGCTCATCATAATAGTGCTCGTAATATTTTCGGCATATTTTTCAGCAACGGAGACAGCTTTTACTTCGGCGAACAGGATACGACTCAAGAATATGGCCGGAGACGGCAATCGTAAAGCAGACCGTGTGCTGAAGCTTTCTGAGAAATACGACAAGCTGCTCACAACAATACTTGTAGGCAACAATATAGTTAACATAGCTATGACATCGATAGCTACGATTCTGTTTGTAAAAATTTTCGGTTCATACGGTGCAACGCTTGCAACTGTAGTCATAACAGTCGTCGTGCTGGTTTTCGGTGAGATAACGCCGAAAAGCATCGCCAAGGAAATGCCTGAAGGCTTTGCAATGGCTTCGGCGCCGTTTCTGGATAAGTTCATGGTCGTGATGACCCCAGTAAATTTTATATTTACAAAATGGAAAAAGCTTGTGGCAAAGATCCTGAAACTCAACTCTGAGGAAAAAATAACTGAAGACGAGATCATGACCATGGTCGAAGAGGCTGAACATGCGGGCAGCATCCAGGAAAAGCACAGCGAGCTGATACAGAATGCTATCGAGTTTTATGAGCTGAAGGCAGAAGATGTGATGACGCCGCGTCCGAAGATGACAGCAATCGACATCGAGGAATGCACGAAAGAGGAGCTTGCAGATCTTTTCAGAAACACGGGGTATTCCAGAATGCCGGTGTACGAGGAGGAAATCGACAAGATAATCGGAGTCATCAATCAGAAGGATTTTTATAATTATATAGTAGGGACAAACAAGGCTATCGCAGATTATGTGATGCCGGTAGTGTTTGTGGGCACTGCGATGAAGATTTCGGATCTTCTCAAGAAGATGCAGCAGCTCAAGACGCACATGGCGATCGTGATAGACGAGTACGGCGGGACCGAAGGGCTGGTCACGATGGAAGACATCATCGAAGAGCTGGTCGGGGAGATATTCGACGAGCATGACGTCGTGCTTTCGAAGAATGTGATGCCGCTGCAAAACGGAAGCTTCCGTGTAAAGTGCGGCGCTAACATCGACAAGGTCTTCGACTATCTGAAGATTGATGACGAGTCGGATGCGGTCACTGTAAATGGCTGGGTCGTGGAAAAACTGGACAAACTTCCGGAAAAGAACGATTCGTTCGAGGAGATCGCAGGCGGCAAGAAGCTGAAGGTGAGAGTCACCAAGGCAGACGGACGCAAGGCAATAGAGATAAATCTCAAGGTCGAAGACGCTGAAAATGCAGGCGATAACGGCACTTCAGGGAAAAGGATTAAAGGATAACCTGATGTCGACTTTTAGTCGGCAAACATATGAAACCCTAAAGGATAACCTGATGTCGGTCTTCGACCGACAAATCAATGAAAGGAGAATATAGATGGGCTTGATGGAAAAGATCTTTGGAGATCTTAATGAGAAAGAAGTAAAAAAAATCTCGAAAATAGCAGATAAAGTCATGGCTTATGACGAGGAAATGCAGGCACTTACGGACGAGCAGCTTCGTGAAAAAACTGCGGAATTCCAGAAACGTGTGCAGGAAGGCGGCGAAACGCTTGACGATATCCTGCCGGAAGCTTTTGCAGTATGCCGTGAAGGAGCATGGAGAAGTCTGGGAATGAAACACTTCTACGTGCAGGTAATAGGCGGTATCGTGCTTCACCAGGGCAGGATATCAGAAATGAAGACAGGTGAAGGTAAGACGCTCGTTGCGACACTCCCTGCATATCTGAATGCGCTGGAAGGAAAAGGCGTGCATGTCGTTACAGTCAACGACTATCTGGCAAAGCGAGACATGGAGTGGATGGGAAAGCTTTACACATTCCTCGGACTGACAGTAGGCTGCGTGATACACGGTATCTCGGAAGAAGAGAGACGTGCGGCGTATCTCGCAGACATAACGTACGGAACGAACAACGAATACGGTTTCGACTACCTGCGCGACAACATGGTCGTTTATAAAGAAGCGATGATGCAGCGCGAACTCAACTATGCCATCATCGACGAAGTCGACTCCATCCTGATCGACGAGGCGAGAACACCGCTGATCATTTCAGGAAAAGGCGATAAATCGACAGACATGTACAAGCGTGCGGACGGATTCGTCAGGACGCTGAAGGTAGAGGACGACTTTACGATAGAAGAAAAAGACAAGCAGATCGCGCTTACCGATGAAGGCGTCGAGAAATGCGAAAAGTATTTCGGCGTAGAAAACTTTTCGGATCCGGAAAACATGGAAATAAACCATCACGTGCTGCAGGCTCTGAAAGCCAGAAATATGATGAAACGTGATGTGGACTATATCGTAAAGGACGGCGAGATCGTCATCGTCGATGAGTTCACGGGACGTCTGATGTTCGGAAGAAGATACAGCGACGGACTCCATCAGGCGATCGAAGCTAAGGAAAACGTGCTGGTGCGTTCAGAATCGAAGACACTTGCAACGATAACGCTGCAGAACTACTTCAGAATGTACCAGAAGCTTGCGGGAATGACAGGTACGGCAAAGACCGAGGAAAGCGAATTCAGAGACATCTACAACATGGACGTAGTGGTTATCCCGACGAACAAGCCTGTTGTCAGAAACGATCTGCAGGATGCCGTTTATGCAACGGAAAAGGGCAAGTACAAATCGATCATAGACAGAGTCGAAGAGGCGCATAAGAAAGGGCAGCCTGTCCTTGTAGGTACGATTTCCATAGAAAAGTCGGAGCTTATCGCAGATGCTCTTAAGAAGCGAGGTATAAAGGATTTCAATGTCCTGAATGCAAAGCAGCATGAAAAAGAAGCGCAGATCATTGCAGAGGCAGGACGTCTCGGCGCAATAACGATCGCGACAAACATGGCCGGAAGAGGTACCGACATCATACTCGGAGGAAATCCGGAATTTGAGGCGAAGAAGGAAATGGCCGCAAACGGCTACGACGATGATGCGATAGCATTTGCAGCGAGCTTCGTGCAGAGTGATGATGGAGAACTGCTGAAGGCACGCGAAGAGTACAGAAAGCTTCTTGAAAAATACAAGGAAGAGAGAAAGGCTGAGCAGGAGAAGGTAGTAGAGCTCGGCGGTCTCTATATCATAGGTACTGAGCGTCATGAATCCAGACGTATAGACAACCAGCTCAGAGGGCGTTCGGGAAGACAGGGAGACCCTGGTCAGACACAGTTCTGCATTTCGACTGAAGACGATCTCATGAGACTTTTCGGCGGCGAAAGGATGCAGAATATCATACAGAGACTCGGCGTTGAAGAAGACGAGGCTATAGAAGCGAAGATGATCACTAAGCAGATCGAAAACGCCCAGAAGAAAGTGGAAGGCAAGAACTTTTCCATAAGAAAATACGTGCTGCAGTACGACAATGTAATGAACAAGCAGCGTGAGATAATCTACGGTGAGCGTAAGAAAGTACTGTTCGGAGAAAATCTCAGAGAGGATCTCGTCTCGATGACTCGCCAGCTGATCGACGAAGTGGTGGATCCCGTAGTTGTGGCTTCAAAATTCGCAGAGGAATGGGATTTCGAGACGATAAACAAAGGACTGAGGAAGATCACTCCGGCATTCGAGCCGCTCGATTTTGACAAGGAAACGCTTGCAGATATGGATGAGGAAAGTCTCAAGGCAGGTCTGTATGCGGACTTTGAGGATCTATACAAGGCTAAGGAAGAAGAGATCGGTGAAGAACGCCTCAGAGAAGTCGAGAGAATGATCCTTATCAGAGTTGTAGACAATAAGTGGATGGATCATATCGATGCGATGGATCAGCTCAAGAGCGGTATCGGTCTGAGAGGACTCGGCGGTCAGGATCCTGCAGCGGCATACGCTCAGGAAGGCTTCGATATGTTCGAGCTGCTGATCAGTTCAATCAAGGAAGATTTCGTGAAGTTCTGCTACAACGTTACGGTCCAGACGACTACAGAGAGAAAAGACGTTATCGGTACCGGCGAGGGCAGAAAAGACGAATTCGATGAGGAAGCAGTAATGTCTGT
>CAVEWO010000046.1:0-8644 GCA_963619345.1 Bacteroidaceae bacterium | reverse complement strand
GTCACCTACGAACATCACGGAACCGATCTTTTCGCGTATCTCCTTGAGTGCGGCCAGTTTGCCGTCAGGCATCAGCTGTGCGTGCACTTCGCTTATGCCGGCCTTTGCTGCGATATCAGCTGCGCTTTCAGCGTTGTCACCTGTAAGCATAGCCGGTACGAGTCCCGCTGACTTGAGTCTTGAGATGGCAGATACGGCGTCAGCTTTGAGCGTATCTGCAATGCTTATCGAACCTGCGAATATACCGTTTACTGCGAGGAATACCTCTGTACCGCCGGTACTCTGCATATTTGCAGTAGAAATACCGTGATCCTTCATCAGTGCCTTGTTGCCGCAGAGGACTTCTCCGCATGAAAGTTCAGCCTTGATGCCCTTGCCGGAAAGCTCGTTCAGCGATGCGGCTTTTTCTATGGAAATGCCTGACTGCTGGGCTTTTTCTACGATACTCACAGCGATAGGGTGTGTCGAGTTGTATTCGCATGCAGCGGCTATGGAAAGCAGCTGTTCTTCGCTGATGTCACCTGCAGGGAGTATCTGCTGTACAGTGAAGTTTCCTTTTGTTATTGTACCTGTTTTATCCATAACTACGGCTTTTACATTTTTGAGTGCTTCGATCGAAAGTCCGCCTTTGAACAGTATGCCGAGCTTGGATGCAGCTCCGATGCCGGAGAAGAATGCGAGCGGCACGCTGATAACGAGTGCGCAAGGGCAGCTTATAACGAGGAATGTGATCGCTGTCGTGATCCATTCGCTCCAGTTGCCTGTAACGATCGAAGGGATTATAGCTGTGAGAACTGCGAGTCCTACGACTATAGGTGTGTAAACTTTTGCGAATCTGGTGATGAATCTGTCCATCTTAGGCTTGCCTGCAGCAGCGTTTTCGACGGAATCGAGGATCCTTGTTACCATGGATTCTGATAACGGCTTCGTTACTTTTATCTTCAGCAGTCCCTGTTCATTTACGCAGCCTGAGATGACTTCGCAGCCGGGAACGGCTTTTACAGGTACCGGTTCGCCCGTGATAGGGGATGTATCTATGCGGCTTTCGCCTTCTGTAACGACTGAATCGAGAGGGATCCTGTCTCCGGGGCGCACGATGAGTATATCGCCGGTCTTTGCTTCACCTGCAGGTATCGTTCTCGTTTCGTCTCCGTCGACGATAGTGACTGTTTCAGGCCGCATATCGACAGCGTCCATGATCTGTGAGCGGCTCTTTTCTACAGCTATGTGTTCGAAAAGCTCACCTATGCGGTAAAACAGCATAACGCCTGCGCCTTCGGCAAAGTCTCCGATGCAGAACGCTGCGATCGTTGCTATCGACATGAGGAAGTTTTCATCGAAGATCTGTCCTTTGAGGATGTTCTTTCCTGATGTGAGCAGGACTTCCCATCCGAGAACGAGATATGCAGCGATGAATATCGGCAGCAGGGCGGCTTCGAACAGTCCGGTGTGTTCGAATATGACGCCTGCTGCGAAAAGGACGACGCCGATAGATATCGATATCAGGTCAGATGCGTTTTCTCTGAAGAATCCTTTTTTCTCTGCTTTAGGTTTTGCAGCGGTGTCTTCTTTTTTAACGAGTTTTACGTTGTCCTCGATGGTCTGGCATTCTTTTTCGAGCTGTGCCATGAGCGCGTCGGGATCGTCTGCAGCGACTCTGAGCTGTTTTGTTGCAAAGATGATAGATGCTGCCTTGACTTCAGGCAGAGCCTGGATCCTGCGTTCCATCTTGGCTGCGCAGTTTGCACAGTCGAGTCCTTCTATGATGTAAACGCGCTGGTCAGCCTTTGAAATATTGTCGAAGTCGTGGTCATGGTTGTGATCATGTTCTTCGTGATCATGATCGTGTCCGCAGCCGCAGCCGCAATCGTCATCGTGGTGGTGATGCTCGTGATCATGTTCGTCGTGGTGGTGATGATGGTCGTGCCCGCAGCAACAGTCACAGTCGTCATCATCGTCGTGGTGATGATGTTCCTCTTCATCATGGAGATCATGATGTTCATGCCCGTGTTCTTCGTGATCATGATCGTGTCCGCAGCCGCAGCCGCATTCATCGTGGTGATGCTCGTGTTCATGGAGATCATGTTCTTCGTGATGATATCTGTATAATTCTTTACTCATTGATATGTTCCAGCGCAACGTCCAGTATCTCTTTTACATGATCATCTGCCAGAGAATAATAGGCGTGCTTTCCTTTCTTCTGAAATTTGACCAGGTTGTTGTCCCTGAGAACCTTTAACTGATGTGATATTGCCGACTTTGTCATGTCCAGCAGGACCGCCAGATCGCATACGCACATTTCGTGGCAGTTGAGCGCCGACATGATCCGTATCCGGGTATTGTCGCCGAAAACCTTAAACAGCTTGGCCATACTGTTAAGGCTTTCATCAGGAACGATCTCACTTTTTACATGTTCGAGGACATCGCCGTGTATAGCGGCACAGTCGCAGCCGACTTCGCTTTTCCCCATATGCTGCCTCCTTGTCATTATTCATGTATCTGTTGATGAATGCTCTGAAACGTTCAAAACGATTGCATGAACATTCAACTGTTTTTCCATGACTGCATTATAGTTGAATGCGTGCGCAACTGTCAATAGAAAATCGCATTATTTAGCAAAAAAATTTGACGGAACGGGATGGCTGTGATAGTATAAGCGAAAGTTAATTAATTAACATAAATGAAGGATGTTGGATTTTGGAGGAGAAGCAGACAATGATCAAGGTAAACAGAGATGTTTGTATAGAATGCATGACGTGTGTTACGATCTGCCCGTTTACTGTACTGGAAGAGTCGGAGAGCGGGATAAGACCGATAAAGGGTAAAATATGCATAGACTGTATGCATTGCGGGGCGGTCTGTCCTACTGATGCGATATCATATAAAGGAGAATCGGCTATATTCAGCGATGAACTGCCGGTGATCAGGGACGGATTTATCAAAGATCTGAAAAATCATGTGATGATGAGACGATCGCACAGGCATTTTACTGAAGAACAGGTGCCTCGCGAGGTGATAAAAGATGCGCTGGAGCTGGCTGCATGGGCACCGAGCGCTAAAAATCAGCATACTACGAAATGGATGATAATCGAGTCGCAGGATGTGATGAACCAGATCATGGATCTTATTCTTGATCATGTAAAGGAGACAGGGGTGTCCCCGGAGATTGCAACGGAGATGGAGATCGGCAACAATGTAGTGATGGGAACAGCGACATCGCTGCTGCTTGCATATGCTGACGATAACTCTATATCACCGGAAACAGATACGGCGATAGCGATGACGACTGCGGAGCTTTACCTGCAGGCCAAGGGCGTCGGGACATGCTGGGCCGGATACCTTAAAAGGATGGCAAATGCAATACCGGAAATAAAGGCGCTTCTTCCGAAGCTGCCGGAGCACCATAGCTTCTACGGTGCATTTATGCTGGGTTATCCGGAAAACGAAGAGTTCTTACATATTCCTCAGCGTTTCAAACGTGCAGACATCGAGTGGGTATAGAGCGAATATAAAATGATATAATGAATATAAAACAGCATCGTATCCTGTGCTATGAGATCACGATGCTGTTTTTCCATGTTAGTTTTCTTCAGAAATTCTCTTTGTAAAGTTCTCGTGCTCCTCTTCAGAAACGTACGAGCCTTTTGTCATCTTTGTTTTCATAAGGATCGTGTAAACAATGAATCCTATCGTGAACGACCATATATAGCTGATTGAATTGATGAATTTCCAGAACATACCGTTAAGACCGAAATATGTCAGGAGAGGGCAGATAAAAGCGACTACCCATGCGATTATTGCAGCGGTGTTAAATCCGCCGGAATACCAGTATCTGCCGTTTGCGCCCTTAAAAATGCTGGCAAGGTCGATCCTCTTGTTTTTGCAGAAGAAATAATCAGAAATGAATATCGCTGCCAGCGGAGCGAGTACGGTGCCGTATGCGTTGAGCCATGTCACGTATGCCTGATTGCCGGAGCCGTATATCCACCATGCCTGCAGCACGAAAAATGCGATAAGGATCGAAATAAACACCCCTTTTTTGTAGGAAATTTTTGCGGGCGAAAGATTAGCGAAGCCGTTTGCCGCACTTACCAGGTTTGCCGCTATGCAGGTCGTGAGTGTCGCGATCACGACACCGATGGCGGTTATGAGAACTGTTATTTTGCTGTCTATGTTGTAGAGCACATGTATCGCATCGAACGGGTCATACCATCCGGCTTTGCCTGCTGACAGTCCGTTGGCAGCATTGAAAAGCGTCGCTGCCTGTGCGTAAAACGCGCCGACAAATGCGCAGAATATCATAGGTACGGGCAGACCGTAGAGCTGACCTCTGAAATACGCCTTCTGCGAATGCGCATATCGTGAAAAATCCGGTATATTGAAAGCCATCATCGCCCAGAAAGCGATGTTTCCCATAAGACCTGTCAGATAAACTCCCCAGAATGCTCTGCCGTGCAGCGTGCTGCGCTGGCTCATGATCTCGCCAAAGCCGAAACCTGCATCGCTGCCGATCTTTACAGACCATATCAGAAGTCCGATCAGAAGCACTAACAGTATCGGTCCGCCTATGTTCTGGAGTATGCGGATCCTTCCGACTCCCTTGTATGCCACCCATGCCATAAGCAGTATGAAGATGATATAGCCGATGAAAACACTGGCAGAATGTGTCTGCATGCCGCCCCACGATGGAAGTGTCACTGTCCAGCCGGGGTCAGCGAATTTGGGAATGAAACAACCCAGTGCTGAAGCGATAGCGCCGCCGCCTACCCATGCGAGTACGGAGACCCAGCCGCATGCGGTGAACGCTCTTGTCAGTATCGGGAGCTGAGCGCCTCTGCTGCCGAATGTGAGTCTGGCAAACCCGGGGAACGAAATGCCGTACCGGCATCCGATATTAGCGTTGAGCTGTATAGGGATCAGGATTATGAAGTTTCCAAGGGCTACGTTGAGTATGGCGAGCCATGGTGAGATCCCAGCAGTTACAAGGCCGGTAGCCAGTGTAAGGGAAGGGACGCATATCGCCATGCCTACCCACAGCATGGAAATATTGTATGTGGTCCATGTCCTCTGGGATACAGATGTAGGCGCCAGATCTTCGTTGTAGTATTTGGAAGATATCAGTTCGGCACGTGCTGCATCAGTCAGTTCGTACAGACCATTCGTTTCAACTTGTGTATATGTCGACATAAAAACCTCCGTAATGTATTTTGTTGATCGTCATAATAGCTAATTATACAATAACGGAGCGTAAATAGCCAATCAAAATATCTGCCCGTATGGTTTATGTCAAAATAAAAAGAGATCATGCCGACCGGCATGATCTCTTTGATTGATGTACTTTTATAATCCTGTTGGATTTATGCAAAAGCCTTTGCTCCAGCTGCCTTAGCGTCTGCTGCGAACTTAGGATCAGCGCATTCAAGTCTCTGCAGGTGCTTAGCAACCATCAGAGTACCAGTTCCGTATGCACAAAGTTCAGGTGGGTTGATCATTTCAGCACCTGATCCATTGATTACGTTGCCGTTTTCGTCCTTTGAATCTCTCATCCACTTGTAAGCGAAGAATTTGCAAGTAAGTGAAGTGTTACCAACCTTTTCGATATATCCGCCGTATTCCATCCAGTCTCCAGCATATACAGGAGCAGTGTATCTGATTTCTGAATATCCAACGAACAGTGATTCGTCTCCGAACAGTCTGATAGCCAGTTCAGTACCAACGTCTCCCCATGCAGTTACGATGTGAGCGCCTTCTACCAGTTCACCAGCATAGTGAGCATCGCCAGCTGACATTCTAGTCTTCAGGTTTACATACTGTCCGATGATCTGTGGGTTGTTTTCTCTTTCCATAATACAATCTAATGGTGTTTTCATTTTTTTACTCCTCCAAATTTTAATTCTTACTATGAAGAATCCTTATCAATTCTCCAGCCTGTTTATAGGATACTATTTCGGATGCATTTCGTCAATGACCTTTTGGTACTTTTGTTGTAAAATTCTCACAGTTCAGACCAGAAAGTATTAAAATAAAGCAAGTTTGTACCCGATATGCTCTTGCATTGATAAAATTTGTATACAAATGGTGTCTGATGTACAGCGCGCTTGAGTTGGTCTGTGTTTTATATGAGAAACAAGCAGATTTTCATATGCCTGAGAAAATGGTATACTGTAGTCGATGATAATGGCAGACACAGAATTTTTTTCAGGAACTTCACATATACGGAGGAACAGCGATGGCTTTTACGAAGAAACAGATAAACCAGATACTCGATGCACTCAGGGCGGAATACCCGGAAGCGGGATGTGCGCTCGAGCATATGGATACATATCAGCTGCTGATAGCGGTAGTGCTGTCGGCTCAGGCTACAGACAAAAGCGTCAACAAGATAAGCGGAAGACTGTTCGAGGCATACCCGACGCCATTTGAACTGGCGGAAGCCGATCAGGATGATGTTATAGATATAATAAAGACAATAGGCATGTACAAGACAAAGTCTAAGAACATAATAGCGCTGGCGAAAAAGCTGGTAGATGAGTTCGGCGGCAGTGTGCCGGATGATTACGACAGCCTTATATCTCTTCCCGGCGTAGGCAGAAAGACTGCAAATGTCGTTCAGTCGGTGGGATTCGGTCATCAGAGGATAGCTGTGGATACTCATGTATTCAGAGTCGCGAACAGGATCGGTATAGTAAAGGAAGGGGATGTGCTCAAGACTGAGCTGGCGCTTATGAAGACTCTGCCGGAGGAACGGTGGACGGAAGCGCATCACAGCTTCATCTTTCACGGCAGGAACTGCTGCAGTGCGAGAAATCCGAGGTGTGAGAGCTGCGCGATAGCAGATCTGTGTAAAAAGACAGGCGTGAAGTGAATAAAGTGCACCCATCAGGTTCGGTACTGTCATAGAAAAATAAAAACAGCAGGCGAGACAGCTGGTATGTACTGTGTATTGTCTGCTGTTTGGTTTTGATGTGGTGATATGTGAGAAAGTGATCCTATCTGCCGCAGCAGTGTTTATATTTCTTGCCGCTGCCGCATGGACAAGGCTCGTTTCTTCCGATTTTCCTGCCTTTTACGACTGTCTTTGATTTCTTGTATTTTTTAGCTATCTCAGTCATCTTATCTTCGCCGAGGATATCGGTCCACTGCGGAAGTCCGTAGAGGTAGTCTGCTCCGGCTGCGATCATGTTGTAGAACAGTGTTTCAGGCTCGATTTCGATCTCGACTTCCGAATTTTCGTCAAAGTTCTCAAAATTGTTGCTGTTCTTCAGACTGCTGTCGATGCCGTCCAGAAATCCCATGTAGATGACAGGTCTTACTTCGTGTTTTGCTGCCAGTTCGCCTAATGTGCCGCTGATCTTTTCCTCAGGATTGTCGAGGATGTCGCTGTAAAGCTTTGTTTCGGCTTCGCTGTACTCTTTCCAGAATTCCGGGAATGAGTCTTCGGTCTGATTTTCGATCAGATTCTTCCATTCTTCAAATAAAGTCATGTTGACCTCCTGTAGTTGGGTTTTGTGCTCTGCACATTTAAACATTAAATATGGGACAGTAATGCCACATATTGTATTCGGATTTGATAGTAAGTCTATTTCATCACGTTCTTTGCGATATCGATCACGTCGCCGAGAACTGCACTTCCTGTAGGAAGAGGTCCTGCGCCTTTTCCGTAGAACATCACATCATCAACTGCATTGCCCTTTACGAACACTGCATTGAATTCCTTGCTGATGCTTGCAAGAGGATGGCTGTTATCCATATTCATAGGCTTTACTTCGTATTCTACTTCGCCGTTTTCAAGTTTTTTGGCATGTGCGATCAGCTTGATCGTGCAGTTGTCTGCACGCGCTTCCTCGATCTTTTCCTTGGTGATCTGAGTGATGCCTGTAGTAGGGATGTCCTGAGGAGCGACGTATTTATCGAACATCAGAGCCATGAGTATCGTCAGCTTGTTTGCGGCGTCGATACCTTCAACGTCAGCTGTAGGGTCAGCTTCTGCAAAACCCTGCGCCTGTGCGTCCCTGAGAGCTGTGTCGTAGTCGAGACCCTCCTGAGTCATCATAGTGAGTATGTAGTTCGTGGTTCCGTTGAGGATTCCGAGAACTTCTTCGAATTTGTTAGCCCTGAGCGGACCTGTGAGCGTTCCCAGAATAGGGATCCCGCCGCCTACGCTGGCTTCAAATCTGAATGCCACATTGCTGGCCTTGGCAGTGTCCATGAGCTTGTGGTAGTTTGCTGCGATGGCAGCCTTGTTTGCTGTAACGACATGCTTGCCGTTTTCCATTGCTGTTAGCATGAATGTCGTTGCCGGTTCGATACCGCCTAAAAGTTCGATAACGATATCTATCTCAGGATCCTTGAATATTTCGTCTGGATCTGATGTGAATTTCTCTTTTGGCACAGTGATGCCTCTGTCGCGTTCAGTATCTCTTTCGAGGATCTTTACGATCTCTACTTTTGCATCAACTGTAGATTCTATTTCCGGTCTGTTCATCTCCAGAGTTTTATATGTTCCGGTGCCGATGTTTCCCATACCGAGTAATCCGATTTTGATTGTTTTCATTATATTATCCTCCACTGAATTCAACGATCAACACTGATTATATAATAAATTTCGACGTTTGTCTGCAATTTTTTTGACTGCAGGCGGAGA
>CAVEWO010000045.1:0-8650 GCA_963619345.1 Bacteroidaceae bacterium | reverse complement strand
TGTCGTCAAAATACATGAGCATGTCTGTGTTCATTGCTTCAAAGGCTGCTGACTGCAGCCCGTCTCCTGCGAGCGTCGCTACCGCATCGCCGTACACCTTGTGGTTCGTAGGCACACCTCTCCTCAGGTCATCGTTGTCCATGCACGGCAGGTCGTCGTGAATGAGCGAGTACGTGTGTATATATTCTATCGCGCATGCATACGGCAGAGCTTCGGTTATGCTGCCGCCGCAGAAATCGCATGCCGCGAGCAGCAGCACAGGTCTTATTCTCTTGCCTCCGGCAGAAAGGCTGTATTTCATAGATTCGTAAAGAGTGATACTCTTGTGATCCACATCCGGTATGAAATCCAGCAGATGTTCTTCCAGCAGTTCTCTGTAATCATTGAAAGTATTATCAGTCATGACATGCCTCCTGTTTCGTAAGTGTTTCTATTTTCTGACTGGCTTTTTCCAGTATCTCGCTGCATCGTTTATAGTGTTTTATACCTTCTTCATAGCTTCTGATAGCATCTTCGAGAGAAATGTTTTCTGACTTCAGCTTTTCAGATGCGTTTTCCAGTTTTTTCAGTGCTTCTTCAAACGTTTCTTTTTTTGCCGTCATAATACTTATTCCTTTCTGATTCCGGTCACATCAGCCTGCGCACTGCCTTCTGCGAGTCTGATGCTGACAGTCTGTCCTATTTCAAGACTGAAAGCGTCTTTTACTATATTTCCGCTGCCGTCCGTGACAATACTGTAGCCTCTGTGCAGTATGTTCTGCGGATCTGCCGCGGAAACCGCCTCGTGAAGCAGCTCAGTCCTGTGTCTGAGCGAAACTATCATTGATCTGATACGGTTTTCCATATCAGATATTATGTTATCCAACGCCATCTGTTCCATCGCTGCTCTGCTCCTGAGATCGCGCGCAAAACTCTTCGGATCCAGCAGTTCCAGGCTCTTTCGTCTGCTTTCATAAACAGTTCCGAGATTCCTTTTCATTTCTGTACAGAGTGCTTCGATACGATCTTGCAGCTCATCCGTGTCAGGCACGGCCATCTGTGCAGCTG
Organism: Bacteroidaceae bacterium; assembly: GCA_963619345.1. GTDB lineage: Bacteria > Bacillota > Clostridia > Peptostreptococcales > Anaerovoracaceae > Lentihominibacter. The sequence continues at coordinate 7,603 of CAVEWO010000045.1, read as the reverse complement.
CAGTCGGGGTCTCGGCTCTGAAGTCCGCTGCGAAATCCGATATCGTGAAATCCGTTTCATGTCCTACCGCTGATATCACGGGTATGTCCGATCCGTAAATGCTGCGCGCGACGCATTCCTCGTTGAATGCCCACAGTTCCTCCATCGAACCGCCGCCTCTGCCTGTTATTATTATATCCACATCGCTGTGGTTTTCGTTTATATCTTTTATCGCATGTGCTATTTCTTCCGCCGCATACGGCCCCTGCACGAGTACAGGGTATATCACGATATCCACGCAGTTGTTTCTGCGTGTGATGATCTTGACGATATCCCGGACAGCAGCTCCAGTCGGAGATGTGATGACTGCGACTTTTTCCGGAAAGAACGGCAGTATTTTTTTATGTGCGGGATCGAATATCCCTTCTTTTTCAAGCTTTGCCTTGAGCTTTTCAAAAGCTGCGGCGAGATCTCCTCTGCCTGCACTTTCCATCGTCCGTACGTTGAGTGAATAGCTGCCTCCGCGCTCGTAGAGGTATATATATCCTCTGGCTGTTACTTCGTTTCCCTCCACCAGGATGTCTTCCACAGCATCGACGTTGTCTGCCGCGAGAAAGCAGTTTATCCTGCTCTTTTCATCCTTGAGTGAAAAATACACATGTCCCGAATTGTGGAATTTGAGATTAGAGATCTCTCCGATCACCGAGACACTGCCGAGTATGGGATCCGACTGCAGTATACGTTTTATATAATTGTTCAGCTGAGAAACTTTTACAGGTTTGAGTCCCATATTTCTTTTCCTCCTAAAACCGCTATCCCCACGGCATTGTCCTGCGCCAGTCCGTTTTCATCAAAGACAGCGTTTATACCGGCTGCAGCCAGCTTTTTCAAAGCTTTCTGTCTGATGAACATGCTTGATGTGACGCCGCCTGCCATGATGATATCGCTGATACCGGTCTTTTCGGCACCCTGGATGACCATGTCCGTCATCGCATCTGATACTTTTTCAAAGATCTCTCTTATCAGCGGTTCTGCAGACTCGCAGGATACTATGCCGCTGTTTTCAAGCGTACGCTTTATCTGTGTGTCTATCCCGGAGAGGTTGAGCCATCCGTCTCTGACTTTGATCCGGGTCAGAACGTCTGAAGACCCATCCGCTGCTTCGGCGATCCGATCCATTTCTTCGCCCGCCGGGAATCCCATCCCGAGAATCACTCCTGCGCGATCGATCACCTGTCCGAATGCGATGTCCTTCGAGCCGCCGATTATCCTTATGTCATATCCCGTGTGCCTGTCCGCCGCAGTGACTTCGAGCAGTTCCGACGTCCCTCCGGAAAAATGACATGCCATGACGCGGTCTGCACCATTCAGCTGTGAAAATGCTTTTATCGCTTCGATATGTCCTTCCTGATGTGAAAACGGCAGTGCCGGTATGCCCGCCAGAGCCGCCAGTGATCTGGCAAAGCTTTCGCCTGCAAGAAAAACCGGCATATACGAACCGTCCACAGGTCTAGGTCTCGAAGAATATGCAGCTGCTGCAAGTCCGGAAGTCAGATCATTCACTGCTGCTTCACACTCGCCGCTGTCCGTACAGCCTGCAAGCTCTTCAAACAGTTCGGGCAGGTTCCTGACATGCTGAAAAAGGGCGTCAGATTGCCTCAATCCTTTTTCGCCCTGCTTTACTTTCAAAAATTTTCTCAGATCACAGACAACGTTCTGATGAATATCTGTAAGCGCTACCGATGTTTTGTAGTTGCTGGTATCTATCCCCAGGATGAATCTATTTTCCATCTTGGTTGACTATCGCTCCAAGAATACCGTTTATGAATCCGGAAGATTTCTCCATGCTGAATTTCTTCGCAAGATTCACTGCTTCGTTTATCGCTACAGCCTGAGGCACTGTATCATCAAAACGTATTTCGCCTATCGCCAGCCTCATTATCGCCAGATCGACCTTAGGCATCCTTCCTGTTTTCCATGATCTGCTCTTTTCATTTATACTGTTGTCGATCGCATCCAGGTTTTCGATTATGCCGGAGAGCAGCTGAGCGGCTCTTTGTATGTCCGCGCCTTTCAGGCGCTCCTGTGCGAGTCTTTCAGCGGTTTCCGCATCCATGGACTTTGATGCATCCATCTCATACAGTATCTGCATCAGTATTTCACGAACTTCGTTCCTTGTCATCTTTCTTCTTGTCCTCCGATGGTATTTCAACACCTTTCACATGTATGTTCACGGCTTTGACACTCAGATCCGTCATCGCCCCGATTTCATTTTTCACGTTTTCCTGTATATCCCATGCGACGGCCGGTATGCTGACAGAGTATCTGACCAGGATGTCAAGATCCACAATGATACCGTCTTCCTCCTGGCTGACCTTTGCACCCTTTGTCAGGCTGTCTCTGCCCAGGAGATTTCTGGAAAGCTCATCCGTTATCCCGCCTTCCATGCCGGCAACGCCTTCGGTTTTCAGCGTGGCGTTTATGGCACACACGGCTATCACTTCATCTGAGATCCTGCCGCAGCTTTCTTTGTTCGTACTCATAAAACCACCTCAATGTACATTATATCAAATAAAAATGCAAAAGACAATTATCCTGTATACTACATGACTTTTGTTTCTTCAAGTTTTTCAGAGAATTTGTCGTTCAGCCTGATGATAGGTTTTCTGAGCACAAGTCCGACTATCAGCGACAGTATCAGGAATACTGAAAGCTTGATAAGATCTGCCCAGTAATCCATTCCGTACATGCCTCCGACAGTCTCACGCATAGCCGCCATGCTGTGTGTGAACGGCAGCAGCGGATAGATCATGCGGAAGAATGTCGGTGCGACTTCGATCGGGAATGTACCTCCCGTTCCTGCGACCTGTATCACGAGCAGAACAACGCTTATCGCTTTTCCTATATCTCCGAATGAAACCGTAAGAGTGTATATGATGTTCACGTAAACTATGCTCGAGAACCAGCATGCCAGCATGAACGAGAACGGATGCCTGCACTGGATACCCAGAAAGAACAGGTCACCGAGTCCTATCAGCGTGCTCTGCATAAGTCCCATGATCAGAAACAGTATGTATCGCCCGAAGTACAGGTGGCTGTTCTTTACACCTGAAAGTCCTTCGAGAGTGCTGTCTGATACGGTCACGCTCATCATAGCCACCAGAACTATGCCGCCGATCCATATCGAAAGCGTGGAATAGAACGGAGCCATCGCTGAGCCGTAATTCTCTATTTCATATATCTTGTGAGTCTTCAGTGAAACAGGAGCTGCCAGGAACTGAGACAGCTCTTCCTTATTGTCTGCGATCAGAGATCTGAGTTCTGAGAAATCGCCGCTTTGCTGCATCTGCTCCAGTTTTGTGATCAGCCCGCTGACTTTCGATGAGGCTTTATCGAGCAGCGCTCCTGAATTATCAAGTGCGTTCTGTATCGCCGCAAGGTCCGATGTCGCGGAATCTGTAAGTTCGCGGATGCCGTCAACGCTTTTGTCCAGCTGCTTGAGCAGATCAGAAATATCGCTGCCGGCACTGCCAAGTGACGCTGAAAGCTTCTTGAGTATGCTCTTCACATTGTCTTCGTATTCTTTTTTCACGCTGTCTATGCCTTTGATGCTCTCATCGATCAGCTTATCCAGCTCTTTCTTTGCAGTAACGACATCTGCTGCTGAAGTTCTGAGAGACTCGGCTGCAGATTTCAGACTTTCGCTGAGTTCTGTCTGCGTCGCTATGGATGCGTTGAGTCTGGCAACAATAGGTTCTGTAAGCGTGGAAAGCTCAGGATTGCTTTCGCCGAGTGCCTCGATAGAGTCCCGGATCTCTGTGTATGAACTTATCGTCTTATCGACCCTTGCAGCGACAGTGTCCAGTGTATCTGCAACTGCATTTGCATCTCCGGCCTGCGTTTCGAATGCCGAATCAAGCAGCTTTGATATCTCTTCATAATATCCCTTGCTGGAATCAAGCAGCTTGTTTATGCTGTCTGTGGTTCCATTCAGCGTGTCACGTATGTCGGCAACTGTTTTCTGCATGCCGCTGAGAGTGTCTGACCCGTCGGAAGACTGCTTTTTTACATAATCGAGAAAATCTCCTGTCGAGCTGGTCAGCTGCTGTATCGAGGACGTCATGCCTGAAAATGATTTCAGCGTCTCTGACGATGCGTCAAGGCTCCCGGAAATATTGCGCAGGTTCATCACCAGATTCGATATGAGCGAGCCCGGATCCTCATCGTCCGTCATATTTGCCACGGACTGCAGGACTGTGAGCCCGGTATCGGAAACCGTTTCGATGAACACCTGGTTTATCTGGTTCTGTATAGCCGAAGCGCCCTTTTCGGTAACCTTCGGAGCTATAGCATTCTCCTTTGCATTCGAATAATAGGTGATCTGCGGCTTTTCTATATCCTCAGAGAACAGACTCATCATGTCGCTGCTGAAATTCTCCGGTATCACTATCGCCGCATAGTAATCGCCCGACCTGACACCTTCGACTGCCGCGTCCTTGTTGGTAAATACCCATTCCATCTGATCATTTTCATGCAGCGCAGAAAGTACCTTGTCACCTATATTTATATCTATCGGTATCAGACTGCCTTCGTAACCCTTATCTGTGCTGGCCACTGCAACCTTGAGGTTTCCCGTATTCTTGTAAGGATCCCAGCTGGCAGCGATGTTGAACCACGCATAGAGACAAGGCACTACAGTAAGCCCCATTATCACTATCAGAGCGATGACGTTATTCCGTATGCGCCATACATCTCTTCTGAAAATCTGCCATATATTTTTCATCAGTCGTTTTCCTCCTCGATCATGTGGATAAGATCTTCTGAAGTCTTGCCGCTCATTTCAAACTGCTCCTGCATCCTGTCGTGTATGTATTCGATACATATGAGATATACCGACAGAAAAATGAGGGACAGTATCCACAGCACGAGGAACAGCATCCTCGCATTGACTACAAGCATCATTACCAGGAATATGAGCGGTATCACGATCATGCAGATGAAACCGCGCTTGATCAGATCCGGATACATCCTTTCAAAGCGCACGTATCTCGCCATGAGCCGCTGCTTGCCGTACTCGTCTCTCATAAGAGTTTTGAGTACAGTTCTGATCTTTGGTCTGTCGCTTCTCGACGTCTCTGTGTCGCATATCATTATTTCCGTTTCACTGAGCCTGCTGTCAGTCATATGGTTGAAATTGATAAGCAGCGGTCTCAGCAGCAGCCCAACGAGCAGTGACATTCCCGCAAACACGAGAAGTACCAGCATATTGCCCAGATAACTGAATCCATAGAAGCCTGCGATACACTCACGCATGCCGTCTATGCCGTATGAAAACGGCAGCAGCGGGTAGAGCTTCTGGAAAAACGAAGGCATCATCTCTATAGGATATGTCCCCGACGATCCCGGTATCTGCAGTATGATAAGGATGACTGCAATTGCTTTTCCTATATGCTTGAACGTGATCGCAAGCGCATAGATGATGTTCACGTACACGAACGAGCACAGCAGCCCGGTGAGTATGAACACGAACGGGTGTGCACACTGCACCCCGAGCAGCAGCAGATCTCCCAGGCATATTATGAAAGCCTGGATCAGTGCCGCAGCTACATAAAGCAGCCATCTGCCGAAGTACGCCTCTGTCGCTGGCAGTCCGTGTGCGAGCCCCTCCTTGTCTACCTCCTGCTTGAGTATCGACACGAGTATCAGCCCGCCGACCCAGATGGCGAGGTTAGTATAGAACGGTGTCATCCCTGATCCGTAGTTTTCGACATCGTAAAGCACATCTGATCTCATGCTCACAGGCGAAGCCATGAAGTCAGAGACCGCCTCTGCATCGATACCTTCGAGAGAAACAAGCTCTTTGTATATCTCCGAGCTCTGCAGTGCCTTTATATCGTTTGTTATATTTTCCAGATCCTGATCCACAAGCCTGAGTATACTGCCGGTCTGTCCCAGCGCTGCTGCAGCAGAATCGAGACTTGTGCCGAGCTGCTGCAGTATGCCTCTGAGCTGTTTTGTCACAGGCTTTACACCTCCAAGCGTCGCAGACAGGCTGCCGCTGACCTGCGCCAGATCATCCAGGGACTGGCTGATCTTCGGCAGCAGGTTCTGGTCGAAATCATTTCTGAAATCCTGCAGCGATTTTCTGTTCTGATCTGCGATCTTTTCAAGTTCTGCGCGTGTCTCCTGTGCAGTTTTTACTGCTTCTCCGATCGCAGCATTGCCGCTGTCAAGTGAATCGAGCAGATCGTTCAGCTCCTTGTTCTGAGCCTGGAGCTTCGCTATCTGCTGAGCTATCTGAGCTGAAAGCTGCGAGTCGCTGCCGACTTTGTCGTTAAGTTCTTCAAGTTTTTTCAGTATCTGTTCGTTTTTATTTATCAGTTCAGTCGCTGCATCTATGTCTGAACCGATCGATGCAGAGGCCTGGAGTATTTTTGTTTCAAAAGCACCAAGCTTTGCCGATGTCGAAACAGCTATGTCGTTCAAAAGTATATCGCCGTCCGAAAGCGTTTTGGAAAACTGTGCAGTGAACTTTCCCAGTGCAATACGGCTCTGCGTCAGCAGATCCGATGTGTCTCCGAGCGCGGAAGACGCCGCATCGGCAGCTGAATCCACATTGTCGAGAGATTTTATTGTTCCCTGTATCACTTCGTCTGACTTGCTTACAGTGTTCTGGAAGTTCGTAAGCACAGCCTGATATTCACTGATATTTGCGCGCACCTCCGCTATCTCGGTGAAAAGCTGCCAGTCTGCACTGTTGATGTCTCCCGTGATATCATCTGCTGCGGTACGGACGATCTCAGCGACGGCCTCAGATGCCACCGATGAAAAAGTTTCATTGATCTCATGCTGTATAGTTGTCGCACCGGTATCAGTTATCTTTGGCGCGATCGCATTCTTTTTTTCGTTTATGTAATAATCCAGTTCAGGCTTTTTCAGATCGCCTGACAATATGCTGACGAGCGATTCGCTGAAGTCTTTGGGAATAACGATCGCCGCATAGTAGTCTCCCGCTTTCACACCCTCCTTTGCCTTTTTTTCACTCGTGAAGGTCCAGCCAAGCTGGTCGTTTTTCTTGAGATTTTCTATTATCGTATCTCCGGCATTAAGCGTGATCATTTCAGTCGCTGCACCCTTGTCATTATTCGCGACCGCAACTTTGATCCCTTTCGTGTTGCCGTACGGATCCATATTGGCCGCAATGTTGAACCATGCATAAAGCGACGGCAGCAGGCATACGCCCACCATTACGAGCGCTGCGGCCCTGTTGCGCAGCAGCCTCTTCACATCGCGGCTGAAGATCTGGAATGATGTATTCATAAGAACCTCCTGTATTATAAATATATATTAAATCAAATTTACAATGTTGTCTATAGACAGTATCAGTTTGTTGTACAAAAAAACGGCGCTGCCGCGCCAAATGATAAGAAATGACGCGGCAGTGCCGTTTTTTTATAGCCTTGCAGGAGATTTCTCGTAGAGAAATTGACGGAAGTTCAAAGAAAGCACATTAAACGCACTGCTACAAGGAAACATTAAAAATGCCGTCTGAGATACAGCGGCATTTTGAATGTTGTTGTCAATATATTACTGGAGGTCGTATGTCACTATATTTCTTTTACAG
>CAVEWO010000044.1:0-8690 GCA_963619345.1 Bacteroidaceae bacterium | reverse complement strand
ATCCTGAAGGAAGGTTCGGTTATAATCGAGCCAACATCGGGAAATACAGGTATCGGTCTTGCTGCGATCGCTACAGCTAAGGGATATCGTGCGATACTCACGATGCCTGAAACAATGAGTGTGGAAAGAAGAAACATACTCAAGGCTTACGGTGCAGAGATCGTGCTCACAGAAGGTGCAAAGGGCATGAAAGGTGCTATTGCAAAGGCTGAAGATCTTGCAAAAGATATAGATAACAGTTTTATCCCGGGACAGTTCGTAAACCCTGCAAACCCGAAGGTGCACAGGGAGACTACAGGTCCTGAGATCTGGAACGATACAGACGGAAAGGTGGACATTTTCGTTGCCGGAGTAGGTACAGGCGGCACGCTTACAGGGGTCGGCGAGTATCTGAAGTCACAGAACCCTGACGTAAAGATCGTGGCTGTAGAACCGTCGACATCGCCGGTACTTTCCGAGGGAAAAGCCGGGGTGCACAAGATTCAGGGAATCGGAGCAGGTTTCGTACCTGATGTACTGAATACAGGTATCTATGATGAGATAATCAGAATCGATAACGATGATGCTTTCGACACAGGAAAAGAGATCGCAAAAACAGAAGGAATACTCGTCGGCATCTCATCCGGAGCAGCTCTGAATGCAGCACTGCAGCTGGCAAAGCGTCCGGAGAACAAGGGAAAGACAATCGTTGCACTTCTTCCTGACAGCGGTGACAGATATTACACGACACCACTGTTTGGAGAATAAAGCATAAACAAGACAGGTAATACAATCAACCTCAATAAATACAATATATAGTAACAATGGGCTGATCGCACCGAAAAAACATCCTCCGGTGCGATTGGTCTTTTTAGGGTGTGGAATTATCTTCGCAAACGTGGTAAAATAAAAAAGCTTATTTGCGATGAATACGACATACGGAGGACAATATATGTTTAGATTTTATATCGCTTTATGGATCTCAAAAATAGTAGCGTTTATTTTCAAAAAGAGAGGAAACGAACGTGACGACTGGCCGGGTCTTCTGGCGTACAAGATCTGTCCGCAGTTCCTGAAATATATAAACAAGCCCAAGCTTGTTATCGCAATAACAGGAACGAACGGCAAGACGACGACGTCGGCGCTGATCAACAACAAGCTCGTCGCAGACGGATACAGAGTCAGCTTCAATGACTGGGGTGCGAACCTGCAGGCCGGATATGGTCTCAACCTGATGAGATGTGTGGATTTTCTCAACAGGCCTGTCAAGATGGATGCGGCGGTGCTCGAGGCTGACGAGAAGACTCTCGACGATACCATGACTCTGATAGAGCCGCACTATATACTCGTAACGAATATCTGCAAGGATTCGCTGAGAAGAAACGGACATCCCGAGTTCATATTCGATCACGTGGAAAGGACATTCAATGTTCTCGGGAACAAGACTGCGGCAATCCTGAATGCGAACGACCCTATAAGCTCACAGCTGGCTGCACATTCAGGTGCCAGACGTGTATTCTACGGCATGGCAGATATCGGAGCAGATCCGTTTGAGAATACCGTAAAAGATATATCTGTATGTCCTGAATGCGGACATGATATACATTATCACTACAGACTCTACAGACATATCGGTGATTTTTACTGTGATTCATGCGATTTCAAGACGCCTGATGCAAAATACTTTGCCGAGGCTGTCGATTATGACACTAAGGAAATGACAGTGAGGGAGGATGGAGAGACTACTGCATATCCTCTCATATCAGATACTGTGTTCAATGCGTTCAACGTGCTGTCATACATCGCGCTGATGAGAGAGCTGGGCTTTGCAAAACAGGATCTCGCTGATTTTCTGAAGACTCAGCGCGTGACAAAGATAAGAGAAACGAGCGTGAAATTCAACGGAATAGAATATCTGACGTATGCGGCAAAGAGCCAGAATGTCAGTGCGGCATCGACGGTATTCGAATATATGGCTAAAGAGCCGTCGATAAAAGAGGTAGTGCTGCTTCTCGATGAGGTGCAGGACAGGAATCACCCGTCGGAGACGGTGACATGGCTGTATGAAACGGACTATGAATTCCTGAACAGCCCTAATATCAGGAAGATAATAGTCGGCGGTCATATGTATCTCAACCATAAGCTGAGACTGCTGCTTGCCGGCATAGATGAGAGCAGGATCGTATGTGTCGAGGATGAGGCCGATATAGTGGATCACGTTGACAGAAGCGGCATAGAAAAAGTGTATGTGCTGTTCGAGATAGACTATGTGACTAAGGCGAGAAACATGAGAGACAGGATCGTTGAGAGAGCAAAGGAGGAGGCAGCAAAATGAAAAAGGTAGAATTACTCTTTCCGGAACTCTGTAATATTTACGGGGAAAGCTACAATGTGGAATATCTGAGGCGGTGCAGCGACGAGATCGAAGTCATAAACACAAACCACATGGATACTCCGGCTTTCGTAAACGGGGATGTCGACATGATATATCTTGGATGCACGACGGAGAGGAAGCAGGAGCAGATCATAGGGATACTCAGTCAGTATCGGGACAGGATCATCGAACTGATAGACAAAGGCGTGATATTCCTGGCGACGGGCAATGCAGTCGAGATGTTCGGAAACTATATCAAAGACGGAGACAGGAAGATAGATGCTCTCGGTATATTCGATTTCTACTCTGTGAGATACATGAGCAGAGACCGTCACAACTCCCAGTTCATCGGCACATTTGATGATATCACGGTGCTGGGCCACAGAAGCCAGTTCTCGTTTGCCTACGGAGATTTTGATGATAATTTCATAGATATACAGAAGGGCATCGGTATGAATCCTGATACGAAAAAAGAAGGTGTTCGCAGGAACAACTTCTACGGGACTTACTCGCTTGGGCCTTTCCTGATACTCAACCCGCTGTTTGCAAAGAAGCTCATGAGGATCATGGGTATCGATGATACGCTGTGCTTTGAGAAAGAGATCGTTGAAGCTTATGAGTACAGACTCGCAGAGCTTAACAGGACAATGGAATAATGTAGATGCAAATGAAAAAGCTGCCGTTATGCGTGATGCATGGCAGCTTTTATAATGTCGTTTTTTAGTTGTATATCTAGTCCATCACGGATTCGAATATATGTCTGCAGCCTTTGTGGTCAGGATGATGCTCTGCGAACACGTAGAACACGTGACCCGGATATTCGTTGCCTTCGATCAGGCACGGTCCCTTCTCGGAAACTGCTATGTCCCAGCCTACATAACGCACCTGAGGAACGACGAGTGCAGCTTCGAGAGCCATTTCTTTTATCTTTTCCCACTGCGGCACCTTGAATCCGATTATCGATGTGTGTGTGATCGGGTGTACGTCGTATGCGATATTCTCGCCGTCGACTGCAGGGTACATGAGAGTGCCCGTTTCCAGATCGACCGGCGTCAGCATGCCGCCGTTGCAGAAATTGTCGACGATCCCGTCTCTTCCTATTCGCACGTATGCTGCCAGCAGAGTAGCCTTTCCGTCTTTGAGGAAAGTGATCGCTCTGATGGTGTTTACACTGCTCGGATTGAGAGAAGACATCTCTTCGACCTGTATGATACGCTCTTCTGCGAGATACGGCATCTTGTCGAGACTGGCATCGAATGATTCCATAGATGCCGGGAGCTTTGCAACTCCGTCGCCGTGAGTGCCGTCGACAGGCTTCATGATGAAATCTTCCTTGCCCTTTATGAATTCCGCAAATTCATCGCGCTGGTCTGCGCTTTTCACGAACAGCCAGTCACGGCCGAGGTATTTGCTGAACTTCTCATTGAAATCCACCTTGTTTATGAAATAGTGGACGTAGTCGAAGTCGTTGTACTTCACGACGTATTGGTTGTTCACGCCTCTCGTCACGACGTCGCGGCGTTCTTCCGCATTCAGCGTATCCATCCTCGCATTGAGGTAATCGATGTATCCGGCCTGGTATTTCAGACCGCAGTATATGATATCGAAGAAAAGTGCTGCGCTGTTTTTTCCTGACACCTTATGGACTTTTTTTACTGTATCGAACAGCTGCTTATAATTCATGCCGAATATACGGCCGATGAGAAATCTGAGCTTTTTCATATTGTATTTAACACTGCCTTCCTTTTTGAATTACCTATAATATTACCATAATCTATAGAAAAAACAAAAGAAAAAACAAAGCTTTTGAATGTTTTGTGCAGATTCGAGTGTGTGTTTCGGTAAATACTAGATACAGCGGCCTGGTTTGATATGGCATAAAAAGGTGAAACATGGTATAATATCCGGGTTGCAGATGGAGTGATATAAATAACGACTTCCAGTAAACAAATATATGAAGCACCACAAAGGTGTAACCTTGATGTCGACTTGCAGTCGACAAACAAATGAAACCCCCTGCGGGGATAACCTTAATGTCAGCTTTTCGCTGACAAATATATGAAGCACCACAAGGGTGTAACCTTGATGTCAACATACGTTGACAAATATGTGAAAGGATTCTTTATGGGAAAACTAAGATTTCTGGCTGCGTTATGGGCGGCCAAGCTTTCAATCGTTGCACTGAAGATCACGAGGCATAACGGTACTAATTTCCCCGGCGTGCTGGCACTCAGGATATGCCCGGATTTTATGAAATATATAGGAAAGCCGAAAAAAGTTATAGCGGTGACCGGAACTAACGGTAAGACAACTGTCAGCAATATGATAGTAGACGCTTTTGCGCAGGAAGGTATATCGGCAGTAAACAACAGGATGGGCTCTAATATCAACAGCGGTATAGCTACAAGCCTCATACAGAACTGCGGACTGTTGGGAAAATGTAAAAAGGCTCTCGGGCTGTTCGAGATCGATGAGCGTTCAGCGAGAAGGATCTTCCCGTACATGGAACCTGAATACATGATCGTGACGAACCTGTCCAGAGACTCGATAATGAGAAACGGACATCCGGAATACATTTCGGATATACTGACGAAATACATGCCGAAGAAGACGAAGCTGATACTGAATGCAGACGATCTGCTCTGTTCAGGAGTTGCGCCTGACAACTACAAAGCGTATTTCGGAATCGAAAAAATGCCTGGAGATATAACAGAGTGCATAAATCTGATAAATGATATACAGATCTGCCCTGAATGTCATCACAAGCTCAAATACGAATACCTCAGATACAGCCATATCGGCAAGGCATACTGCCCTGAGTGCGGCTTTACAGCTCCTGAATACGACTACGCGGGATGTAATGTGGATCTGGAAAAAATGACGCTCGACATCAGAGACAGGAACGGCAAGGCGACGTACAGAGTGCTCAACGACAGCGCATACAATATATACAATGTCGTGTCGATGGTGGCGCTTTTTCTCGAGATGGGATATTCGCGCGAAAAAGTACAGTCTTTCCTCGAAAACATGAGCATCGTTGGAAGCCGTTACGATGAAGTAAAGGTTGGCGAATACACGATATGCAGGATGCTCGCGAAAGAAAAAAACGCATTTGCAAGTTCGAGAGTGTTTGACTACATTTCGCATACGAAAGGAAAGAAAGAGATCATACTGATGAACTGCTGTCAGGGGGACGCGATACACTGGTCGGAAAACACCTGCTGGATGTACGACTGCGATTTTGAATTCCTGAATGATGAGAATATCGAAAATATCATCATCTGCGGACCGAGAGTGAAGGACTACAGGCTGAGACTGCTCCTCGCAGGCGTTCCGGAGGAAAAGATCTCATACACGGATGATGAGTTGGACACTCCGGACAAGCTGAAGCTGAACGGAGAGAGCTATATATACGTTCTGTACGGAACGGATTCGATCGCGCTGGGATTGAAGGTGGCAGCTAAAGTGAAGAAGACCATAGAGGAAAAAGGAGGAAAGAGCAAATGAAAATAGAAGTCCTTTTCCCGGAAATATGCAATCTGTACGGTGAACTTGAGAACATAGGATATCTTAAAAAATCAATGCCGGATATCGAGGTCGTGGAGACGGCTATCACGGACGAACCGCTGTTTGTGACGGAGGAGCCGGATCTCATATACATGGGTACGATGACGGAAAGCGCACAGCTTCTCGTGATAGACAAGCTGTCGGCGTATATAGAGCGTATCGAAGAGCTGATAGGGCTCGGCGTGAATTTCCTGATCACCGGGAATGCGCTGGAGGTCTTTGGAAAGAGGATCGAGGATGTCGATGGCACAGCCGTTGAATGCATGGGATTCTTCGATTTTGTGACTAAGAGAGACATGATGGACAGGTACAATTCGCTGTACCTCGGGGAATTCAAGGGGGAGACGGGTGATGTGGCCGCGATGATGAAGATAGTCGGCTACAAGAGCCAGTTCACTCATTCGTACTGGGAGGAAGGCAAGGTAAAGGCTGATCCGCTTTTCATTACGGACAGAGGTCCGGGACTGAATCCTGATATAAGCGAAGAAGGTATACATGCCAATAATTTTATGGCTACTTACGTCATAGGGCCGTTGCTGGTGCTCAACCCGCCTTTTGCAAAATATGTGCTCAGGCAGTGCGGGGCAGCTGATCCGAAGCTGGCTTTTGAGGAGGCTGCGATGGATGCCTATGAGGCGAGAGTGGCCGAGTATTCAGACCCGGGAACAGGATTTTATTACTGATCCTGACGTACCGGGACTGTTTAAGATAATGGAAACAGCGGCCGCATGTCAGCATATCGAGTGACAGTGCGGTCTTGTATATACAGGCAGAAAAGGAAGGTGGATTTTATGCTTAAAAAGACCAAGATCGTATGTACTCTGGGACCTGCGAGCAAGGATGAAAAAACGATCAGGGCAATGCTGGAAGCGGGCATGAATGTAGCGCGGCTGAATTTTTCCCATGGAACGCATGAAGGTCACAGAAAGACCATCGAAACATTCAGGAAAGTGCGGGATGAGCTCGGAGTACCGGCTGCGGTACTTCTCGATACAAAGGGACCGGAAATCAGAGTCGGCGATTTTGAAAACGGCAGCGAGATGCTGGAGGCGGGAGACACGTTCATTCTCACGTCTGAAAAATGCATGGGGACCGCGCAGCGTGTAGACACCACCTACAAGGCGCTGCCGACGCAGGTGGAAGCCGGGACGGTCATCCTGATAGATGACGGCCGCATCAGAATGGAAGTGACGGAAACTACGGATACGGATGTAATTTGTCGAGTGATCTCCGGCGGAAAGATCAGCAACAGAAAAGGTGTCAATATACCTAATAAATCACTCGATCTCGAATACATCAGTGAAGCAGACAGGAGCGATATACTGTTCGGTATCGAGATGGACGTGGATTACGTGGCGGCTTCGTTCGTTCGAAGCGGCAATGACGTTCGCGCGCTCAGAAAACTGCTCAATAACAACGGCGGGGAAAAGATAAAGATTATTTCGAAGATAGAAAATACTGAAGGTATAGCGAACTTTTCAGAGATACTCGATCTGTCTGACGGTATAATGGTAGCCCGCGGCGATATGGGGGTGGAAGTCGATTTTGAAAAGCTGCCGGGTATACAGAAGAAATTCATCAAGGAATGCTGCAGAGCCGGCAAGCCGGTCATAACGGCAACACAGATGCTCGAGTCGATGACGGCGAGCACGTCACCTACGAGAGCGGAGATAACCGATGTGGCAAATGCAGTTTTCGACGGAACCTCGGCTGTGATGCTGTCAGGAGAAAGCGCCGCTGGAATGTTCCCGGTAGAGACTGTGCAGGCCATGGCAAAGATCGTGCATCAGGCGGAGGTAGATGCCGAGGAAGTGAACCAGTATAAGTTCCTGGAAGTCGAATCGGATGAAAAGGATATAGCGAATGCGATCGGACATGCGGCGTGCACTACGGCAAAAGACATAAAGGCAAAGGCCATAATCGCGGTGACGACATCGGGATATACAGCCGAAATGATGTCGAAGTACAAGCCTGTCGAGAAGATAATCGCGGCAACACCCGTAGAAAAGACTTATCATCAGCAGTCACTGACAAGAGGCGTCTTCCCGATCCTTACGGATTTCAGCAATGACTGGGATGCGCTGATGGTCGAGGCTGCACAGGAAGCCGAGAAGTACGGCTTCGTGGAAAAAGGCGATACTGTGGTTTTCAGCGCGGGAATGCCGCTGCAGGTATCTGGTACGACAAACCTTATTATGGTGAAGGTGATAGGGTAGGTAATACGGGTGCTGATGAAAACAGATAAAATACGGTTCGGCAAGAATTGAACAGAGCAGAATCAAATAAAAAAGTGAAACAGATTAAAGACCTGATGCGTGAGTGCACCAGGCCTTTTGTCATCAGTTATAATTTTATACCCGTAAATACAGGGCACTTAGAGGTCAGCGGCAGCTGCATCTTCAACAGCTTTCTGAGCTAAAACTTTGTCGTATTCTGCGAATATGGCATCTCTGATTTTGTTTCTTGTTTCTGAAACAAGAGGATGGGCGATATCTCTGAAGTCCCCTTCTCCCATCTTTCTGCTAGGCATAGCAATGAACAGACCGTTCTGGCCCTCGATGATCTTGATATCATGTACAACAAATTCATCGTCAAATGTGATCGAGACTACTGCCTTCATTTTACTTTCATCGTTGATTTTTCGGATTCTTACGTCAGTAATGTTCATGTGTAGTTACCGCCTTTCATGCCGTTGTATTATGTTTTGACTTTAACGATTGTATTATATAATAGAATAATCATATAAACAAGCATTATTTTAAAAAATCTG
>CAVEWO010000043.1:0-8839 GCA_963619345.1 Bacteroidaceae bacterium | reverse complement strand
GCCTGATTTCAGCGCTGCTGCGAGCGCATATTCATCGACAAGTCCGCCTCTTGCCGTGTTGATCAGGATTGCGCCGTCTTTCATCTCTGAGATGAACCCGGCATCGACCATACCTGCGTTTTCCTTAGTCAGAGGGCAGTTCAGCGAAACCACATCGGAAAAGACAGCCGCCTCCCTGTCTCTGCTGTATATATTGACTGTCATTCCCAGCGCCTCGGCCATCTCTGCCACACGTTTTCCGATCGCGCCGTATCCAACTATGCCTATCGACTTCCCGGCAAGCAGCATGAGCGGAGCCTTGACGAACGTGTAGTCCTCGGCTCTGTTCCACTCTCCGTCAGCGACAGCATCGTTGTAGATCTGTATTTTGTTCGTTATGTAAAGAAGCAGCGCGATGGCATGCTGGGCTACTGCATCTGCCGCATAGCCGGAGACGTTCGTCACCGCTATGCCAAGCTCTTTAGCTGCATCGAGATCGACATGATTATATCCTGTCGCAGCAATGCCTATATATTTCAGATTCGGACACGCCTCCATGATCTCTCTCGTTATCGCAATGCTGTCTATAAACACGCCTTCAGCGCCTTTGAGGCGCTCTATTATCTGATCAGGCGCAGTCCTGTCATAGTATTCGAGATCCACTGCCGACTGCAGCTTTTCCCAGGAAATATCCCCCGGATTTATTATTGCGCAGTCAAGAAAAACGCACTTCATAAACACACCTCCGTTTCATATATTTGCAGGCTGAAAGCCTGCATAAAGGTATCCCTGAAAGGGGCTTCATATATTTGTCGATCTTTGGATCGACATCCGGATATCCCCGCAGGGGATTTCATCTATCTGCCGGCTGGATCGATCCTAAAGCTCCAGCTCGTACATTATCATCGCTATCGCTGCAAGACCCGCAGTCTCCGTCCTCAGCGTCGTCTTGCCGAGCGACACAGAAAGCCCTCCGGCATCGACCACAGCCTTCGCTTCCTCGTCCGAAAAGCCGCCCTCCGGACCGATCACAACAGCCACGCTGACAGGCCTTCCGCCAGCATTTGCATTATCAGAGCCGTCACCGCAATTCTGTGAAACAGCTGCACGCAAAACATCCTTGATCGTCGTGCCTTCCTCGTTTTCATAAGGAAACAGCACCATATCGAACCCGTCGAAACGGCCGATCGCCTCGCCCATCTTCACGGCGTCGTGTACCTCAGGGATCACCCCGCGCCTGCACTGCTTCACCGCTTCATCCGATATCTTCTGCCACCGCTGTATTTTCTTGCCGAAATTGCCTTTGTCCGTGACCACAGTCCTCTTCATGAACACCGGCACGATATCGCTGACGCCAAGCTCCACGGCTTTCTGCACGATCAGCTCCATCTTTCCCTGCTTCGGTATCCCCTGAAACAGTGTTATCTTCGTTTCCGGTTCAGCCGTGAACTTCTGCTTGTCCAGTATCGCAGCCTCCGCACTGACGCTGTCGAGATGTACCAGCTCCGCCTGATACTCCCATTCCTGCGAGTCGGAGATCGCTATGCGGTTGCCCTCCGAAAGTCTCAGCACCTTTATCATATGGTGCAGATCATTCCTGTCGTCTATGATTATCGTATTCTCCCCCACATTTTCAGGCGGAACGAAAAACCTTCTCATCGACTAGCCTCTTGCGGCAATCGCGCACCACTCGCCGTCTTCTGCGATCTCAAGGATCTCAAAACCCGCAGCCTTTACAGCCTCTGCGACCTTATCTCTCTTTTCCACGAGTATTCCCGACGAAATGAATACACCGCCGTCTGCGAGATGCTCTTTTGCACTTTCCGCGAGCATCATCACGAGATCAGCCATCAGATTTGCCACGATGATGTCAGCCTTTACATCTATGCCCTTCACGAGATCACCCTGCATGATCTTTACAGCATCAGCCACTTCATTCAGAGCAACGTTTTCACCTGCGACTCTGACCGCATCCTCGTCTATCTCTATGCCGGTCACCTCTCTGCATCCGAGAAGCGCCGCAGCGATCGACAATATGCCCGATCCGCAGCCGACATCAAGCACAGTCTTGCCTGCAGGATCATCTCCAAGATACTTTTCCATCAGCTTCAGACAGAGCGACGTTGTCTCATGTGTTCCCGTGCCGAAAGCCATCCCCGGGTCTATCTGCAGCACGACTTCACCGTCTGCCGCCTGATACTCCTCCCACGTAGGCTTCACAACGAGTTTTTCAGTTATCTTCGTGGGCTTGAAGTTTTCCTTCCACTTGTCCTTCCAGTCCGCATCATCTACAGGCACTGCCTCTGCGTAAAGTCTGCCAAAATCGACGTCCCAGCCGAACACGCCTTCGAGCTCCTTGCTCTTCAGCATCATCACTGCGATCTTGAGCTCCTGTATTTTCTCGCGGTTCTCCGGTGTATCTTCGAAATACACGGATACTGCAGGCTCCTTTTCGAGATCCTGCTTGAGATCATCGTTGATATAGTCCCAGTCGTATTCGTTCTTCTTGTCAAGGATATCCTGGATGTCAGCCGGATCGTCGACACATATACTGTCTATGCCTCTGGCCATGAACAGCGCTGTCAGCTGTTCCACACCCTGTCTGCTCGCGCGTACCCTGAATTCAATGTATTTCATGTTATATTCCTCCTAATTGATATGCATTTACGATTATACCAGAAAAGCCCGCACTAGCCAACAGGCTGCGGGCTTTTACTCATCTGCTTTTCATTCTCTTCTGTATCATCCGGTCAGTATCAGTATTCGAATTTTAGGGCTTCCTGCACATATTCCACATCGGATGGAGTGTCCACGTATCTGAGGCCGCGCTTCTGTCTGGTTTCACGGCCCTTGCCTGTGAGCAGTATCACCGTATTGCTGTCTGCGTCACGCATCGCACTCCTTATTGCCTCGCCTCTGTCTTCTATGATCTGGAAAGGGCACGCATTCGCACTGACATGATCCGCAATCTGCCTGCAGATGTCCACAACCGGCTCCTCGCCTGCATCCTCTTCGGTCAGATATACCATAT
This sequence comes from Bacteroidaceae bacterium, assembly GCA_963619345.1. Taxonomy (GTDB): domain Bacteria; phylum Bacillota; class Clostridia; order Peptostreptococcales; family Anaerovoracaceae; genus Lentihominibacter. The sequence goes on along the minus strand of CAVEWO010000043.1, from coordinate 5,829 downwards.
CTGCATATTTTCCGGCGATGTCGCCGAGTTCCTGCCTTCTGTTCTGCGCCTTGCCTCCCGGACATCCGAACACGATCGAGATCTTCTTTCCCGGAAATTCTTTCTTCACGGACTGGAACAGCGTCTGAAAGCTCATCTGATTGTGAGCATAGTCGACTATCACGCTGTATCCGCGTTTCCTGCTGGTGAAAAACTCCATTCTGCCACTGACTCTCGCTTTTTTCAGTCCGGCCTTTATGTATTCCACTGGTACACCGAGACAAGATGTCATTGCAATCGCGGCAAGTGCATTGTCGACATTGAACAGCCCTCTCATGGAGAGCACAAACCTTTCGTCAAAGCCCGGCGCTTTCACGCTGAATGCGATGCTGCCGCTTTCGCCCTTTGAACTTGTTATGTCATATACGAAGTAATCGTCTTCTGCCTCATGTCCGAAAGTGACGATCTCCGGCATATCGATGCCCCTCGCCTCATTGTCTGCGCGCACTTTTTCCGCCGCAGCCACGATCTGCTCGATCTTATCGGAGCCTGAATTGATGCATACTGTCCTGCTCTGCGAGAAAAGGATGAGCTTCGATGTCAGATAGTCCTCAAGACTGCTGTGTTCTATACCGCTGATATGGTCGTTGCCTATGTTCAGGAAGCATCCTATATCATACATGATGCCTTTCGTTCTGTCATATTTCAGACCCTGGCTCGATACCTCCATCGTCAGATACTCTATACCGCTGTTCACAGCATTGTACATATGCCTGTAAATCTCAAACGATTCAGGCGTAGTCAGATGCGATTCCTCGTCGATCACACCGTCGTAATTGGTGATCCCCGATATCACCGCCGACTCGCGTCCACCTGTATTCTTCATATACTCGTCGATGATGTATTTCACAAAGAATGCAGTACTCGACTTGCCTTTGGTTCCTGTGATGCCTATCATATGGATCTTCTGCCATATGTTGTCGTAAAATATCCCTGCAATCTCCGCCATGGCGGCACGGATGTCGTTTACAATGATATGCGGCACAGTGCCTGCCTCGCCAAGATCATAAGGCGTTTCCGATATGTATGCCACAGCGCCCGAGAGCATCGCGTCCTGAAGGTATTTCGGAGAGAAATGCGCTCCTTTGCATACAAACAGCGTGTTCTCCCTTATATCCTTGGAGTCGAACGAAATATATTCTATCTGCTGCAGCATCTGCGCCTGATCAGCACTGCACTTTTCAACAAGCCCGCAGCTTTGCAGATGCCTGTAATAGCGTCCCAGTTCATAAGTTTTTAATGTCACGGTTGATTTCCTCTTCTGTCTCATTGTGTCGAATAAACGTACATCATTATTATTTATTAAAACACAGATAAAATCAATCCTTTTTTAAATGTCATCCCCCGGTTCCGGAAAAAATCTGTAGTGGTACACGTCTCTGTATCTTCTGAACATGATGAATGTCAGCACGAGTGTCGTCGCCTCCGCAAATGTCAGCGTCAGATATATGCCTGTCATACCGAACAGATTTCCGAGAAGCTCTACTCCTATGATAGTCATTATCAGTGCTCTCGACATTGATATCAAAGCCGAGACAGGGCCGTTGCCGTATGCGGTGAAGAATCCGGATGCGAATATATTGAAGCCGCAGATCAGAAGTGCTATCGACAGATATCTCGTTCCCGTCAGCGCTATGTCAAACAGCTCACTTCCCGGCCGCTCGAATATCATCACGATATATTTTCCGAACACCAGACAGCAGATCGCACTCACGATGCTTGTCACGACGATGAACACCTTTGAATACTTTATGAACACGTTTACCTTGGTGTAGTCCCCAGCACCGTAAAAATAGCTTATCAGCGGCGCCACTCCCATGATATAGCCGAGATGCACCGAGATCAGCAGATAATGTATGTTGAAAACGATGCTCATCGCTGCTACTCCGGTATCTCCCGATATCTTTATCAGCACCGTGTTCAGAAAGAATGTCGTGATTCCTGCAGATGCCTCCGTGACCATTTCCGATGATCCATTCAGAAAGCAGTGACCTATGAATCTCCAGTCGTTTTTCAGCTTGACGAATTTCAGCTTTGTCTCAGCGATCGCGAAATATCCGCCTCCCACAAAGATTATCACTATCGAACCTGCCAGCGTGGCATACGCTGCTCCTTCGACGCCCATTCCCGCAGGCCCCATCAGTATATAATCCAGTATCAGATGCACGACTCCGCCTGAAATATAGAGCAGCAGTGTGAATACCGGTCTGCCGTCGACTCTGATGAAATATTCGAACAGCTGTCCGAGAAAAGCCGCCGGGAAGCTCCATATCAGCACACTGAGGAAATTTCTGCAGTGTGCTTTGAGTGTACCGGTTGCTCCGAGAAAATCGACTATATCATCCACAAAAAACAGACATATCGCCATGAACAGAACTCCCGTCACAACGGACACTATACATATCAGAGTGAATTTCTCATTTGCCCCCTGCTGATCGCCTTCGCCCATCTTTATCGCCACGATAGCACTGGAGCCCGCTGCCAGCATCACCGCAAATCCCCACATGATCCCCTGCACAGGGTACGCCATGGAGAGAGCTGCCAGTGCCTGTTCTCCAACGAGATTTGCCACGAATATAGAATCCATATTGTAGTAAAGCCCGATCATGACCATCATCAGTATCGACGGCCACACGAAATGTGCAAACTTTTTCACTGTCACACTATCATTAAAAATATGTTCCATGTTATTGACCTCCGACAAAATGATAAAGTATACTGTTACCATACAGTCAATATGTTTTTTAATTATTCCGAAAATACAGTCCGGCATCCGAACGACTTCATGCCTGATGACGGGTGCAGACAATATTACGAAGATATCAGCAATACAAGGAGTGATGAGATTGAGCAGAAGCAGAAAAATACCCGCAGGATATTTCACTACCGGTGAATTCGCAAAACTCTGCGGGGTAAAGAAACAAACGCTTTTCCACTATGACCAGATAGGCATACTGAAACCCGAAATAATCACATCCAATGGCTACAGGTACTATTCCGTGCTGCAGTTCGACACATACATAACGATAGCTATGCTCAAGGAACTCGACATACCTCTGGCGAATATAAAAGAATACCTTGCCAGAAAAAATCCCCGATCGTTCCTCGAGCTTCTCAGAGAGCACGACCGTCTCGTCGATGAAAAGATCGCAGAACTCCAGTGGCTCAAGACCTTTATAAAAGGAAAAATAAAAATAACCGAGGAGGGCATATGCGCACAGCACGGTACCATACACATCGAACACCGCTCCTCGGAGCATTATATTTTCACAGAATACAGCGGCGGATCAGACAATAAAGACGAATATGAAGCTTATGCCAGACACGTCGCACTGTGTCACGAAAACCAGATATACAGCCCGTACGTCACGGGCGGCACTATAGCAGCAGACGGCGGCTTTACAAAAGACAGCTACCGATACTCACACCTATACACCAAGCTCGCCCCTGAAGATATCAGTGAATCGACAGAAAACATCACGGTCATGCCTCCCGGCTCATATGTCGTGACATACAGCACGCTAGGATTCTCTCCCGTATGCTCTATGCTGCCGAAACTCCTGGATTTTGCACGGAAACACGGCTATAAACACGGAAAATACTTCTTTGAAGACATCCTGCTCGACCAGGCATCAAAATCAAGTCTCGACTACTATATCGTAAAACTCAGCCTGCCTCTGGAAAAGGCATGATCATCTGATCGTGCCTCGTTTCCATCTGCCGCTGCCGTATCTGACGCCAAAACATATCGAGCGCACTATCCAGTCGACAACCATTGCGATCCATACGCCCAGGACACCCATACCCATGTATTTCGCAAGCACGACACCGAATACGATCCTGAACAGCCACATTGAAGCAACGCCGACTATCATCGTGAACGTAACATCTCCTGCCGCTCTGAGCACATACGGTACTACAAACGATGCAGACCATATAACCACCGCACACGCACTGTGGAAAAATATCAGTTCGGTCGCGAGCTTTCCCGTTTCGGCAGAAAGGCTGTATACTTTTATTATCAGAGGCGTCGAAAGCACGATGATGACGTTCATCGCAAACATTGCCGCATACACCCATTTCATCAGTTTTTTCGTGTAAAAGCGCACCTGTTCGTAATCGCCTGCGCCTATGCACACGCTTATAACCGAAACGATGCCGTAGCTCATCGCAAGTCCCGGGAGTACTGCTATCATCGAGATCGAGTTTGCGACCGCATTCGCTGCGATCGATATTGTGCCGAATCCCGATATCATACTGAGGAGTATCAGCTTGCCAAGCTGGAACATGCTGTTTTCCACACCGTTCGGTATGCCGATCCTCATTATATTCTTTATGTATGACCAGTCAGGTCTGAGATCGACTCCTTTTGTCAGATGCACTTTTCGTTCACTGTTTCTGAGAAGGACGATCATTATTATCGCTGCCGCCATCCTCGATACCAGCGTCGGCACAGCCACACCTTCCACTCCCCTGTGAAAGCCGTATATCAGAGTGGCATTACCGATAACGTTTATCACGTTCATTATGATCGATACAGTCATCGAAGTTCTGGAATCACCTACACTCCGAAACAGTGCCGCTCCGGAATTATACAACGCTATGAACGGTACAGATGCCATTACGATCAGATAATAAACATCACAATAATGTCTCACATCAGCTTCGATATTTCCGAACACAAGAGATATTATCCCGTCTTTCAATATATACATCACAAGTATCACGGCAAGCGACAGTATAAATGCGGAAATAAACAGCTGATCAGCCGCCTTGTTCGCATTATCGCCTTTCTTCTGCCCCAGATACTGACCCACGACTACTGCGCCTCCCGTTGCGATCGCCGTGAATACGGTTATTATCAGCACCATCAGCGAATCGACCAGCGAAACTGCTGAGACCGCAGCCTCTCCGACGCTTGCAACCATCACCGAGTCCAGCAGTCCCACTGCAAAAAGCAGGAACTGCTCCACAAACAGCGGCCACAGCAGCTTCAGCAGATATTTGTTCGAAAACAGTCTCTTAACGCCTGTCCGGTCTATGATCTCCCCCTGCGGATCATTTTCATTTATCTTTATTTCTTCATTCATACATGATACTCCTTAATCTCCCGGTCTCTCCGGATACAGTCCTTTACACCACAACAAGAGTGCAGTCCTCTTCAGGAGCTACACTCTCTTTATGATAAATTTAATTCATGTCAGATCTCTATGAAAAGAATTCTTTTATAGAATCAAGAAAGCTGCTCTTCTTGTGATAGCATTCGCTCGGCACGCTCTTTCCCATTGCCGCAATCGCTTTCTTCTGCTTTGCATTGAGCTTCGTAGGCACTTCAAGCGTCACTTTCACGTAAAGGTCACCTTTTTTACTGCTGCGGACGCTCTTGATACCTTTGCCCCTGAGTCTGAATACAGTTCCGGGCTGAGTTCCTGCAGGAACCTTGTAGGAAACTTTCTCTTCAAGGGTAGGCACTACGATATCGTCTCCCAGTGCCGCCTGATCGAATGTGATCGGTATCTCGAGCCACAGATCCTGTCCTCTTCGTTCGAAAAGCTTGTGCGGTTTCACATTGAGCACGATGTAAAGATCGCCGTCAGGTCCACCGTTGATGCCCGGTTCCCCCTGCCCTTTGATAGGGATGACAGAGTCATTGTCAACACCTGCAGGTATGTTTATCGCGATCGTGACGTTTTCTTTCACTCTTCCGCTTCCGCCGCAGTCTCTGCAAGGCGTTTCATTTATCTCACCTGTACCGTTGCAGTCAGGGCACGGCGATACGCTCTGGAAAGT
>CAVEWO010000042.1:0-8988 GCA_963619345.1 Bacteroidaceae bacterium | reverse complement strand
TTTTAACCAGCCCTCAGCCTCCTTGTCTCCCAGCTGCACTGCTCTTTTGAACCAGTATCTGGCTGCATCGTAATCCTGGATCCCATATCCTTTAGAGTAGTACATTCTCCCAAGTTCTCTTGCAGATTCCGGGTGTCCACATTTTGCAGATTCTTGCATTAAATCGAATGCATGCTCAATATTTTCTTCTACACCATAACCCTCATCAAATATCATCGCATACCAATGCATAGCATCTAATATTCCATGTTCAGCATCATCCTTCAAATAATATACTGCCATAGGATTATCACATGCCATATGATACAACGCTTTGTAATCTTTCGCATTATATGCTTCATCAACCGCTTTCATTGTTATGGAATTTATCCCCATATGTTTTTCCTCCTTTTATAATTTTCAAGCCAGCTCTGCATTACGCTCTGATATAACTTTAAATCATTAACTCTTATATGATCAACTCCCCATTAGGGGCAATCTCTTTAACAAAAATTTTTGCATCCATCCTTACATTGTTCTTCAACATATACTCTGACAACGGATTTATAAGATATGTCTCTAATGCATTTAGTACTCCTCTTCCACCGTTATCCAGATTTTCCAATGCGCGTTCATGTAAATATTTATACACTTCATCGGATATATCAAACTCGATATTCTTTTCCCTCAACATATTAGTTTTGATTTTTTTCTTTTGATTTTCCAGTATTTCATCAAGCACAGGTTCTCTTATATAGTCAAAGACTACAATATTGTCTCCTATTCTATTCAGAAGCTCTGGTCTGCGGATATCTCTTCTGAAAAATTTTCTGATTGATTCCATCATGCGTGATTTCAATTCCTGATAATTCATATTACGATTGATATTTTCATATGAAATTCCATTTTCGCTTTTTTCTATGGTTCCAAGATTACTTGTAAAAATGATTAAAGTTTCGGAAAAATGTACTGTTTCCCCGCTCGAATCAGTCATTCTTCCATCTTCAAGTATTTGCAAGAATTTATCCAAAATACTAGGATCTGCTTTATCGATTTCATCAAAAAGAAGAATACTAAACGGCTTTTCTTTCACTGCATTAGTAAGCTGCCCTCCCGAGCCATACCCGACATATCCAGGAGGGGCACCTAAAAGCTTCTGATCTGAATGGCTATGCTGATATTCGCTCATATCAAATCGCGTCAAAAAGCTTTCATCTCCGAAAATCAATTCTGCAATCGCTTTAGCGATCTCAGTTTTACCAGTTCCTGTGGGTCCTGCAAAAAACAATATACCTCGTGGTTTCCCCGCAGATTTATTCTGTATATTTGACATTCCAAGAGTCGCTCTGCTTATTACCTCCAGCGTTTTATTTATAGCCTCTTCCTGCCCTTTCACACGCTGAGTAAGGATTTCTCTCGCTTCTACGATTCTGTCATATTCCAGCAAATCCCACTTACTTTCACTCTCACCGTATTTAAACAGATTAACTGCTTCCTTTACTTTTTTAATAGAAATTTTTCTACTTTCACAGAGATTGATCAGACCCTGCAACTCTACATTAGAAAACCCTTCGGTAAGATTTATCAAATCATCAACAGCCTTTTCACTATCCTCAACAGAAACATCTTGATAGTCAAAAAATATTTCTGTTCGATTAGCTATATAGTTTTCACGCAATGCTTTATCAGGCTTTGTAATAATGATCTGCTTTACAAATGGATTATTCAAGTAGAACCATGCCGGCAAGTCATTAGTCTTTTCTACAATAATAATAAGGACGTTATTGATAAGTTCCCCTGTTTTCAAACTTAAAGCCTGTCGTTTACTTCCTGATGCAAGAAACAGCTTGCTTATACATTCCAGCTCCATCTCCGATAATGCATCTGGTGTAGTGAATAATGGACTTGTCATATTAAAAATGACTGCACTGGAATGGTTTATATCATTCATTGCATCACGAATCACAGATGACGCACATTGAACAGAAATATTTTCATTTTTCTCACTGCTGTAACGCCCTATAAAAGACTTTACACTATCGCTATTGTGTATATCATAAAACCCGTCTATCCAATTATAGAACACTATATCTTCATATCCCTTTTCAAGGAGAAGTTTAAACAGATATTCTTCAGTTCTTATATGTTCACTTGATTCTTCATCAAGATATACCCATGCCTGTAAGTCATTCACATTTCCTTCGAGTATCAAAACGGTGTATATATCCAAATATATTTCCATATCCCTGTGCCATTTAGGTTTATTTATCTGCATAGTACTTTCCTATTCTTTCACTACATTAAAATCATAGATATGAAGAGAAATGATATCTCCTGCTGCTACAGTATACTCTTCATTTTTTATAATACGATCATTATTGATCGAAGTCCCGTATGTGCTCACATCAGTAATAGTCAGATAATGAGTATTGTTCCTGACTTTTAAATGAGATCTGCTTATAGATAAAAACTTCTTTAACTCTGATTTGCCAATACTGTCTCTTCCTACAATTGAATCCCCTTCTGGTATCCTTATCCGAATATCATATTCTCCATTCACAAAGAAGAAAGCTTGTTCATCCGTTTCAGGAGTTTTATCTCCCGTACTCTCAAAAACCGAATCCTCTACCGATTTCTGCTGTGCCTCGTATTCTTCCATTGTCATACTGGATACATTTTCAAGACTTCGTCCACAATCCTCATTCATACATTTTTTTAAGTCCAACCGGCGCACTGCTTTGTTTACATTTCCGCAAAAACTGCAAATTTTAATATATTCCATACTCGATACCATTCTTAATTTATTGACATGTATTTATTTTCTACAGAACGTCTCTTTTTCTTTTCTTTAGATTTTCTTGCATTATACTTCAGGTTTGATTTTTCTGGAGCATTATCAGAAATTATGTCAAAACGGATCCCACGCTTTGACATTTCTTCTGCGATTATACGTTTCTTATCACATATGGCTCTTGCTTCACTCTCTACTTCACGCATCTGGTTTGCTGTTATACTGTTCTTTTCGCCGTTTACAACTGTATCTATAATAAAAATACTGTCTTCACGCTTTATACCCAGATCACACCATGTCGTGTCGGAATCCCATAATTCTATTTCATCATCATTGATTATGATATTTGACTCCATTTGATATCCCAGGTTTTGCATTACATCTGATAATTCTGCCATGATCATCTTATTTTCTTCCTGTTTCATTAGAGCCTTTTCAAGTTTATCGATTTGTTCATCAAGAGTTCCGTAAACTCCACTATTAACATCAAGCAACTTCATCAAAGCTTCCAGTCTTATTTTTTTTGCGAACAAACCATGCTCCGCTGTTACATCAGTATTTAATTTACGTTTAAGAACCCCGAGACGTTCCTCGACCATATTTTTTCGTTCATCGTTGCTGATGTTTTTATCGTCTACAATTTCGTTGAAAAACGAAACGAATGAATCATATGCTTCACGCTGATTTTCCGTAACTATATTCAGTGATGACAATTCATCCGAAACCTGCTTTTTCAACCGGTTGACCGGACTGCTCTTTATGATTTCAAAGGTTCTTTCATTTTGCAGATTTTGCATTTTAATATTTTTTTCCTGTAAATTTTCAGGATTACTTTCAGAATCCGTTGAAACATTTAGCGCAAAATGTACATCGAACGCTTTATAGTCTTGTCTTGAACCTGCATGCATTTTACTCACAAACTCATTCCCGTTTTTCGCTACATTGGTAACAACAACTCCGTGCTCTTGGGAAGCCCGGTATTTTTTCATGCGGATTTCCACTTCCTTGATCTTATTCTCAACTTCCTGCGCAAGCCTGTCCCGCCGTTCTTTCTCAAGTCTCGCATTATAATATGTACTTGAACTCATTTTATCTCCTAAATTACTCAAGAATTTTCATCAACTTGTTTTTCCCGGAATCCGAACATAATGAATATATCCATGACAACAAATCTTTGTCTTCAACGCAATCCATCAGCTCACCCTCCTCACAGTTTCCTATATACTCTGTAAATTCTGTCAGAGAACTGAATTTTTCTGCTTTAAATATAAAGTCACTTTCACCTTCAAAAATTTTTTTCAGTGCAGATAAAACAAATTCAACATGCATCCCGCCTTTTACAGAAGCATCTCTAACTATATCGATCACATCATTTGCATAATCCATACGCTTCATATAATACTGTAGCAACCCTTTAGCTATAAGTTCAGTTTTGATACTTCGACTTTCTTCTGTATCTACACTATAAAAATCATTTAAAGTACCCAGATCGATCCCTTTGTATATAATCGTTTTTTCTTCATTTATTTCACAACATATTTTAAACAGTAGTGAATCTTCATCTGTAATATCAATCTCTTCATCTAAAAGCTTTAAAGCCGCCTCACTGTACTGTTTTAAAAATGCCCTGAACTCTCTCCTCTTTAGTAATCCCGTAGCATATTCCCAGTGCTCAACTATAGCATTTTTTAGTTGTTCCAGGTTCTTTACTGCCAGCACTTCATCATTAAAAAATCCAAATATCAATGGCTTGAGATCATTCTTTTTCTCATCAGTATGAACCAGAGATCTATGTTTGATCTGTACAAACTGGCCTTCTGCCCACTCCCTTACATCTTTATATCCAAATCGTTTTTCTTCATCATCTACTATCAGTCCTTTTATCAGCCTTTCTAACCTTCCACTGATTTCATCCGGCAAGTTTATACCTTTTGCCCATTTTTCATTGATTGCCTGAGCATCAAGTCCTGCAAAAATCGATCTTCCTGTTATCAGCCTTATAAGAATCAGCCCAAATGATCCGTAATCATACGCAAAGCTCTTAGACTCCTGATTTAAAATCCCTTTAGTCCTAGGCGAATATTCCGGTGTGCCTGCCACTTGCACGCTAGCCATACTTTTTCCATCCGTATACACACTTATGCCAAAATCACCGATCAGTACATGTTCTTCATCATCCGATAAGAACAAATTCGATGGTTTCAGATCTCCATGTATTATCCCTTCTTTATGTAAAACATGCAGCCCTTCGTTGATATCCGGTATTATATTCTTTTCGATAATGCTTTTCGATATTCGTTTATGCTCTTCCAATGTCCCTTTTTCATAGTATTTATAGATTTCATAATATCCACCCTGCCCGACTCTGGCATCAATCAGCTCAACAATAGCCGGATGTTTGATCTGTAAAATCCTATTCAGAACATCTTCCTTAGGTTTATATCCATTTCTGTATTTTTTTATTACATATTTTTTTCTTTCCTTTTGTGCAAGATAGACATCAGCCTGAGCACCTGAATCAGACAATAGTTTCTCTATTACATACCCGTCTGCAAATATATTACCTTGCTCCAGTTTATTTTCTAAGACCGTCACATCTTCCATAACACCGAACTGTGTCACAGGAACCTCAGTTACACTAAACTGCGTTACAGGACCTGGCTCAGACTGGATGCCTAATTGTGTTATCGGTGCTTTTTCATTTGACATAAACTTCTCCTTTTACTGTATTCCGATTAATATTATTTTTCCGTTGTATAAAAATGACTGGCTTCTTCTTTTACAACTGCGGATGTTCTTATATTTTTCAAAATTATTGTATACATATATTTTCTGATTTTCCGATCCCATTAGTCCTTTTCCATTATCCATCATGGCAATGTACTCTCCATCAATAATCACGGATACTTTGCTTTTTATAAATTCCATTTCATATGGATAAGAACTTTCTAATTCATTCATTGCAAACCCCGTGTAAATCAGAATATCCTTATTTACTTTCTCCGATACTCTGTCTACAAGAGATATAAGCTCTTTTACCTGTAAAAACGGCTCCCCACCAGAAATAGTTATCCCGTCCATATCACCGATTTCGTCTATGATGTCACATATTCTTTCTGTACTCAATGTGACCCCGCTATCCCTATCCTTTAATTCCGGACTCATACAATATCTGCAGTTTCGCTTACATCCTGTCACCCATATACCAACTCTGTTGCCTGGCCCAAGAACTCTGACCGGATAACAGATCCTCCCTATATACATCTATCGATTCACCCTGAAATGGTTATTGCAGTATGCCATTCCCTGAATAGCATCTGCTCCACAAAAAATACATTTACTGTTTGCCATCCTGCTTCTGGCCGCACTGTTCATTGCCCTGCTGTTTAGCATATCAACAAGTATTTCTGGTGATATACAATAATTCTTTGTTCCCAGACAGCTGCTAAGTATTTTAAGCAGATCGCTGGTTTCCAATTCAATATTATCCAGTGTACTGATCGAAGGTTCTATTATGACATTGCCTTCGAGAAAATGTAATGCATCCGATACACCTCGTCCTACGATATAACCTTTTCCAATCAGCAATAAATCATCTTCCTTCATCGGATCATGAACCTTTGACGCATATAAATATGGCGATATCTGATCAAGTTTTTCCTGCATCGATATAATAAAGCTTTTTATATCATTATTCTTGTTCATTACGCTTAATCTATATCCGTTATATTCACTCATTCCAAGTAAATTGAATTTTTTGCTTCTGATCATCCACCAATCATTTCCTGATACATCTGATATTGATTGGTCTTTTTCTACGGTGCTCATATTTATCTGCAGGCAGTTTTCCAATAGTAACATCCTGTCCAATAGATCCATACCCTGCTTATAATAAATATCCGTTAATACCCTTGCTCCATACTTAACAGTCAGCATATAGATCAGCGCATTTAACAACGCATCATAAAATACATCTGCACTCCATTCCTGCTGCTTAGTAACTAATGATATGCGATTTGACTGTGGTATTATTTTCTGAAGCTCCTGCTCTGTTTTTTGATACTGCTCCTGTATCCTGTCCATCGCCTTTTCAAGATCCTCAAATACTGATATCCCTTGTTCGATACCGTTCACCGCAGCTTTTCTTGTATTATCACTTCGCAAAATAACTTTTTTCCCATCGTCATTATATGTAACAGTTTCATTGATCATCTCCTGCAGCTCAAGGAATATATCTGTTCGTTTCATCAGCTTAAAATATTTACGTGCTAATCGAGCTTTGATACTATCATCACTGCTTTCACCATAAAGTACCGACAGCAGCTGCAGTGCCTTTGTTTTATCATCGTTCACTTTCATTTAGCAACAACCTCCTGAACAGCATTTCTGGCAGCAGCAGCACATACCAATACCTGCCAGGACAGCAACACTGACCCCTATAACGTTACCTATCATATCTTTTCTCTTTTTTATTTCTATATCTTCCTCAAGTCTTCGCCGCCGTTCTTCCTCTGCTCGTCTATCTTCCTGAACTTTATCATTATAAATTTCGATTTCTCTTTTAACAGCATCGAAAAGCCCCAGATATAATTCATTTGAGGCATCATACCTCAATGCCTGTTCCAGCATAGCTACGGCATTCCGACATCCCAGTATACTGTAATTATCAATGCGCAATGCGACAACCGCTTTCAGATAATATTTCTCACCGCTTTCGCGGGCTGTATCAAGTAATTTATTTATTTTATCAAGATCTGCATAGCTTTGATCATTACCCCAGCACAATAATTTTGCTTTAAACAAAATTTCCTCAGAATCTTCCAGTCCACCGTTTTTATCCAGCTGGTGTATCTGCTCCTTTGATTTAGGATGATACGCTGGTGTATCGGGATATCCTTTTTCCTTACCCAACATCTTCAGCTTATCTATTTTCATCTGAGCAAGCGTCTTGATCTGATCATTCTCAGATGATCCAAAAACAAGCTGATAAGTTTCCAGTGTCTGCCAATACTTCTGCTTTACCAGAGCTTCGCCTGAATCAGGCGAAATCTTCAATTCCTCATAAATGTTCATTATATTACCTCTAAAATTCGTGCCAGCTTTTTCGTAGCATTATTTCTAAACAGCTTTTTTAAAATTGCTGTTTCTTCAGTTTGCGGAAAAAGCTCAAGCAACATGAAAATATTGCGCTGTATACTGCCTAGAGTTTCTATCATTTCGACACGTCTCTCTGCTAAAACTTCTTCCGTTTTCTTATTGATACCTGCAGTGATCGGGTTATAGCTCCGCCTTTTTCTATCTTTATATACATCCTCACAGGCATCAACCAGATAAATCCAGCTTCCTATCCAGAAAAAAAGCTGTTTTACAGTTTCCCGTTCCAAATCGTCCTTAACTCTGCAGCTTATTATTTCAGCCAGCATATATGAAAATGGTTTACATGCAGCCATAAGTGATACTTTGCAATCGTTTTTTTCATACTGCCACTGCGTATCCATTCCAGTATTCACTATTCTAAAAAGATCAGGATCTTTCTGTGCTATAGCTTCTACCTGTTTTTTTAATAACCTGCTCAGAATACGCCCCGTTAATTTTCCTTCGTCACGCTGATCATCCAAGGCTTTATAAAAAACAAGCAATATAGTGATATCTGCCAGAAATGCACTGTTTTCATCGGGTAAAACACAGCACTGCTTTCTGAATGGCGGTACAGTACAATGACGGTGTTGTTCTTCATGAAAACCTTCAGTTGCACAAAGTATCATATAGGCAACTGCAATATCATAGCTTACAAGATTTTTATAAATCCATCCATATCTCTCCTCTAAAGCAAAACATATGCTGCAGTAATATTTTTTATAAATCTGTTGTTCCGCTTTAGTATGGACTTTACTATTTAACCGTAATCTGCCAATCATAATTGAATCAGTCCCGGGAAAACTTTATTAATCTCAGTTTTAATTAGATTGATGTTTTCCATCCGCTCGATCTTAACACCTTCCAATCTATTAAAATCCGTAAATCCTACAATACATCCCGCCACTAATATTATTGACCCTAATGCCAAACTCAAGCCAGATCCTACAGCTGCAGCAATTATAATCATTACGATTCCAATTACAACTGATATGGCTATCATAAGCATGCATCTAAATTTTAAATGCTTGATATTCTTATCTACTGATTCCAAAGCAGAATTATATATACGTTTCAGTTCT
>CAVEWO010000041.1:0-9036 GCA_963619345.1 Bacteroidaceae bacterium | reverse complement strand
GGCGAAACACGTTGCAACAGCTAGTGTTCGCCGATTTTGCTTCCGAACTTGAGATACCACAGCGCAGAGCAAAAGTCAAAAGCCTTTTGACTCAGAAGCAAGTATTTTTTCTCGTGGCAGAGGTTTCTGCCTCGCAGGGAAGTTCTGAACGGCAGTGAGCTTTTTAGATCATAGCAGTAAATGGGTTTATCGCTCTCATTCAGACCAATGTCCGGTGCCGCTATAAAATGACGATATAAAATACAGGAAATAACCGCAGGTTTTAAAATATCTGTTTCGACCTGAGGCTCCTGTATGGTAAAATAAAGAAAATCGTTTGCGATAAGGTCGTACTGCATATCAGTATTAATAAACGGGGAGGGAATAATGCCTACATCAAAACTGACAAAACGAGCTCTTGCGGCGTCGATCGCAACTCTTCTGGAAAAGAAGCCGCTGGACAGGATAACGATAAAAGACATAACAGATGAATGCGGGGTGACGAGAAACACATTTTACTACCATTTTCAGGACGTGTACGATCTGCTTTCGTATATTTTCAGAGAGCAGGCAGATCTGATGCTTAGAGAGTATGCCGACGGTAAAGACTGGAAAGATTTTTTCCTGAATATACTCACATACCTTAATGAAAACCGAAAAATGATAGAAAATGTCTACTATTCAATACGACAGGAGGAACTTGAGTCATACATAAAAAAGGTTGTCGGGATGTATGCTCTGCAGATTATAGAGATACAGACCAAAGGTATAGAGGTCGATGATCTTGTAAAGAAAACGGTTGCGGATTTTTATCAGAATGCATTCGTCGGGGCGACGCTGCAGTGGATAAGGGAAGGTATGAAGACCGAGCCGGTACTGCTGGCTGATCTTTACGACAGCATGTTTCAGGGAACTGTAAAGGCTGCGATCGCAAGCGCCGAGAGGGTCATGGCAAAGTGACGGCGTATGTGGCGGCCGTGTGTCGGCAGCATGTAAAATATGCATGAATATTATGAAATATTTAACAAAAAACTGGTCGTGTACAAAATTTGTACATGGTCTTTTTTTTGATTATATGTAAATCCAAAGTGTAGTGGTAGACTCAGAATGTACATAGAAAAGATACAGAGGTGATATTGATTATGTTGAAACTGGGAGAAGCTGTTACCAGAAAGCGAAAGCTCATTCTGGTGATAGCGGTACTGCTTCTTATCCCGTCAGTCATCGGAATGATGGCGACGAGGATAAATTACGACGTCCTGAGTTACCTGCCTGACGATATCGAAACGATAAAAGGGCAGAACATACTGCTGGACGAATTCGGCAAGGGCGGATTTTCCATGGTCATGCTCGACGGCATGGATAAAAAAGACGTAGCCGAGCTGAAAAGTAAAATCGAAAAGGTGGATCACGTCGACAGTGTCGTATGGTATGACACGCTGGTCGATTCATCGGTTCCTTATGAGATGATCCCCGATAACATCTACGATGAATTCAACAGCGGGGACACGACTCTGATGGCGGTCTTTTTTGATGAGTCGACATCGTCGGACGAGAGCATGAATGCTGTTTCAGAGATCCGCAAGATAGGCGGTAAACAGTGCTTTGTAAGCGGCATGACGGCATTCGTCGAAGATCTGAAGGAGCTGGCTGAAAAAGAAGAACCCGTATATGTAGCGCTGGCGGTAGTGCTCTGCTGTATTGTGCTTGCGATATTCATGGATTCGTGGATCATACCTGTGATATTCATTGCGGGGATAGGCATGGCGATACTCTACAATCTGGGCTCGAATGCGTTCATGGGACAGATATCCTATATCACAAAGGCACTCAGCGCGGTGCTGCAGCTCGGAGTCACGATGGACTACTCGATATTCCTGTGGCACAGCTATGAAGAGCAGAGGAACGAGCTTGGCAGAGACAAGGAAGAAGCGATGTCTCATGCGGTAGCGAACACGTTCGTATCGATAACAGGCAGCTCGCTCACCACAGTCGCAGGATTTCTGGCACTGTGTTTCATGACGTTCACGCTTGGAAAAGACCTGGGTATCGTAATGGCAAAGGGCGTTATTTTCGGAGTGCTGGGCTGTATCACGATACTGCCTTCACTGATTCTGACGTTTGAGCCGCTTATAGAAAAGACGAGGCACAAAGGTATCATCCCTAAGTTCGATAAGCTTTCAGGGGTAGTGACGAAAAAGCCGGGGATATTCGCAGTGATATTCATCGTGCTGATGATACCTGCATATCTCGGATATACTCACACGAGCGTTTACTACAACCTCGACAAGAGCGTGCCTGAGACCCTGCCTTTCCACATCGCAAACGACAAGCTCGGAGAAGAATTCGATATGAACACGACTCACATGCTGCTTGTAGATGCCGATATGGACAAGAAGGACGTCGACAGCATGATGCAGGATATCGACAAGATAGATGGTGTCAAGTACACACTGGGACTGGAAAGTGCGGTAGGTCCCGCTGTACCGGATGAGATAATACCGGGAAATCTTGAAAACATAGTAAAAAGCGAAAACTACCAGCTGCTTATAATAAATTCAGAATATAAAGTGGCGAGCGACAAGGTAAATGATCAGATCGACAGTATAAATAAAGTTGTCAAAAAATATGATAATAATGGAATGCTCATAGGAGAGGCACCATGTACAAAAGATTTGATCAGTATCACAGACACGGACTTTAAGGTAGTGAGTGCGATCTCGATCGTGGTAATATTCATTATCATAGCAGCAGTCCTGAAGTCGATATCTTTGCCGATCATACTGGTAGCGGCCATAGAGCTTGCTATCTTTATAAATATGGGCATTCCTTATTATACAGGGACGGAGCTGCCTTTCATTGCCTCGATATGTATCAGCACGATACAGCTCGGCGCAACGGTGGATTATGCGATACTGATGACCACACGGTACAAGCGTGAGCGCTACGAAGGCAAGAGCAAGCATGAAGCTGTAAAGATAGCGCACTCGACATCGATGCCGTCGATCATGGTCAGTGCACTTGGATTTTTCGCAGCGACATTCGGAGTCGGACTGTATTCGGATATAGATATAATCAGTTCACTCTGTGATCTGATGGCGCGCGGAGCGATAATAAGCATGCTTGTTGTCATGTTTATACTGCCATCCATGTTCATGCTGTTTGACAGGATCATATGCAAGACCAGCAGAGGCTTCATTGACAAAGGCGGAGCAGAGCATGAAGTGACCGGATCAGTTGAGTAACAGGAGGAATCAGAATGAATACCTTTATAAATAAATCAAAAAAGACTAAAGTATTATCCTGCGTTGCCGCAGCTGCAGTGACATTTGTGATGACTGCAGCACCGGTGTTCGCGGCAGAAAGCAGCGGCAGGAACGTAAAAGACGAAACAGTCTATGTAGTGACCGAGTCAGATGGAAGCACTTCGGACATCATAGTAAGCGAACATCTGAAGAACAAAGCTTCGACAGATACGATCAGCGATACGACTTCTCTTACAGATATAGAGAATACGAAGGGCAAAGAGAAGTTCACGAAGGGTGACAACGATACGATCACATGGGCTGCAAAAGGCAAGGATATTTACTACCAGGGGAAAACGGACAAGGATGCTCCGGTCTCCATGAGTGTAAAATATTATCTCGACGACAAGGAAATGGCAGGAAAGGATCTTGAAGGCAAAAGCGGAAAACTCAGGATCGTTATCAGCTACGAGAACAACGAGACTGTTAATGTAAATGGCAGTGATGTAAAGGTTCCGTTCGTCGTGCTTACAGGCATGATCATAGAAAACGACTGCTTTGAGAATATCACGGTGAGCAGCGGCAAAGTGATCGATGACGGAGAAAAGTCATTCATAGTCGGAATGGCGGCTCCGGGAGTTGCGGAAAGTCTCGGTCTTTCGGAGTCTGAGCTCGGATTCGGAAGTACAGTTGAAATCACAGGTGATGCTGAGGAATTCACTCCGGAAGATCTGATGACTGTAGTCACTAACGATTTCTTCCAGGATATCGACACTGATAAGCTTTCCTCAATGGATCTCGATGGACAGATCGAGGAGCTGGACAGTGCGGCAAAGGAACTGATGAGCGGCACGAACACCTTATATGCAGGCATACACAAGCTCAGCACAAGTTCGGCAGCTCTTTCCACAGGAGTGAGCAAGCTGAACAAAGGGGCTTCCGACCTCAGTCTCAATTTCGCAGATGCATTGAGCGGCAGCCTGGGACTGGAACAGGGAACGGCAGCATTTTCGGAAGCACTGAGCACTAATCTCGAGAAAATGAAAACAGGCGTTGTCCAGCTGTCAGCAGGAAGCGGTAAACTGGCTGCAGGTGCATTAGAGCTCAAGACAGCGTTCGATACAGGCACCGGCACGGAAGAGAATCCGGGAGTGCTGGCGGTTTCCGGGGGTGTAAAGGATGGCGTTGCGGCTCTTCAGACCGGCATAGAACAGGCGAAGGGTGCAAGCCTGCAGTATCTTAATGGTGCAAAGACTGCACTTGAAGGGCTCAAGGCATCAGGCAGGCTGACTGATGAGGAGTACGATTCTATCGTGGGAGCGATAGATAAATCAATAGACTACCAGGATAAGATAGCGGTTCCTCAGACTCTCATCGCAGGGACTGCAGGTCTCGACAGCGGACTGAATGCGATATACACAGAGATAACTGCAGGTGACGGCACGGAGGAAAATCCGGGGCTCGTCAAGGGTACAGCAGCAGTCCAGGCAGGAGTTGCAGACTTACAGAAAGGTCTCGATGATGCTACAGCAGAAACTGAATCGCTCACTTCGAATGCGAACGATATAGCAGCCGGAGCAAAGAAGCTTGCGGCAGGACAGACTAAACTCGCAGCGGGAGCAGAAGAGCTGGCTGCAGGGATGTCGCAGCTCAACGACAATTCAGGACTTTTGATCAGCGGTATAAATCAGCTTGATGCAGGGTCGAAGACGCTCAATGAAGGAATGCAGAAGTTTTATCAGCAGGGAATCGCGAAGATTGTAAGCCTTTACAACAGCGAACTCAAAGGCACTGTAAATAGCGCCGATGCAGTGATAAAAGCAGGAAAACAGTACAATACATTCACTCAGGTGCCTGACGGCATGGATGGATCAGTCAAGTTCATCTACAGAACAAAGGTTGCAGACTGAGTGAAGCGACAGCGGTATAAAAACCATATAGCAAATCAACGTTCCGTTAGATATATCCGGAAAACAGGAGGACAGACGGTGTCGATGGCATCAGAAAAAGATGAGATCGATCCGTCGGCGCCTCCTGTTTTTCTGTCTAACAAGCATTTTTGTTATCGGGAAGAGATGACCTGGCGGAATTTTTTGAACATTAAAAGGAGGCTTGGTGCTATAATATAACAGGAATTTATTAGAAAAAGGTGATTTAAACAGTATGGGAAAATTAAAATTCAAGGCCAAAGTGCTTTACGGTGCTGCGGGAATAGGCGATTCAGCACTCTATAATATCATGGGATCGTTTGCACTGTTTTTTCTGACGACGATAGCAGGGTTGAATCCGGCAGCCGCAGGAACTATAACAGCAGTCGGATCGGTGTGGAACACTCTGTGCGGCATCATCAACGGGTATGTTTCGGATAACATACAGACGAGAGCAGGAAAACGCAAGCCATTCCTGCTGGCGGCATCGATACCGCTGATGCTGTTCACGTCGCTGTTTTTTGTCAATATAGATACAGGCGAAACTTTTAAGGTGCTGTACTACACGGTAATGATCATTTTATTCTGGACGGCCTTTTCCATGTTCTGCGTGCCGTATCTGGCATGGGGTGCAGAGCTTACGGATGATTATGACGAGCGTACAGTGCTGAGAGGATATGTGTCATTCTTTTACTGTGTGGGATCGCTGATCGGGCTTGTGATGCCTAATATACTGGTTTCATGGGTCACTGCAGCAGGACATACCGCGGCTGAGGGATGGCAGATAACAGGAATATTCTGCGGGGTGATATCCGGCGGAGCTGTACTGACTGCTGCGATAGGAACGAAAGACAGATACGCACGCAGACGCGGCGGCGCAAGTGATGGAACAGATGCAGACGGTGAAAGCATGCCGGAGCCTAAGCAGCACAGGAACGCATTGAAAGAGATTGCGGAGATGTGCCGCAATTATCTGCAGCTCATGAAGATGCGGACTGTACGGGACATAATGGGCGCGAGCGTGTTCTTTCTGATAGGGTATGCGATATTCTGCTCAGACAGAATGTACTTCTTTACATACAATATGGATATGTCAGGAGCAGAGATCACTGTCATAATGATGATATTCACTTTTATCGCGGTAGCCTTCATACCGCTGATATCAGGCGCGACCAGGTGGATAGACAAGAGGACTACATATATAACGGCGATGATGATAAGCACTGCAGGAATGGCGTTATTCGGTTTTTTAGGGATAAGATCGTTTGCGGGTGTGGTCGTGCTTTCTCTGATATACTGCGTTGGAAGCAGTGCGTATTGGCAGCTTCTGCCGGCGATGATATACGACGTATGCGAGGCGGACGAGCTGATCAACAGGAAAGAGAGGGCAGGCATGGTGATATCGCTGCAGGCTCTTGCAGAAGCGTTGTCTGAAGGTATCGGGCTGCAGCTGATGGGCATAATCCTGAGCCTGGCAGGTTTCAGTGGAAATGCCGAGGTGCAGACTGCGACTGCGAGGTACTGGACAGGTATGTCGCTGACAATAATACCTGCTGTCTTTATGGCTCTGTCAGTAGTATGCGTGATCAGATACCCGATAACGAAGAAAGTATACAGTGATGTGCTTGATGCACTTGCAAGGAGAAAGGTCGGAGAGGAGCCGGATCTGGAGCATTTCAGGAAGCTGAAATAGAGACACCAGGACAGGCGTACTGTCGAAGATGTATGAGCATGTCACAGGAAACAGAAAATAAAGGATGTGACCGATAGGCGAAACGGTCAAAACAATTAGAAGCAGGGATGCGAGACCGCATCCCTGCTTGACATTTATTTACGTGTATTGGCTTGAGTTGATGTGCACCTATTTATACCGCTCGATCATGACTGCTGCATTGTGGCCGCCAAAGCCGAATGAAGCGGAAACTGCTGTGTCGACGTGGATGTCACGCGTTTCAGCTGTGATGTTGAGATCCTCGAAGACAGTCTTGCAGGTATTGCCGTGCACTTTGTTGTGCTGGATCGACTCCGCGCAGACCATCGCTTCGATAGCACCGCTGGCGCCAAGAGTGTGACCGATGAGGCATTTGGTTGCGCTGATCGCAGGCTGGTTTTCTTTGCTTCCGAACAGCTCCCGTATTATCATCGCCTCGGTCTTGTCGTTGAGATTCGTGGCGGTGCCGTGTGCGTTGTAGTAATCTATGTGCTTATCGCCGATAAGCTTCTTAAGCATGTCCTTGATGATCTTGCCGTCCTCGCGCATAGCTACGATGCTGTAACCGTCGCATGAACTTTCGAAGCCGGTGACTTCCGCATAGATGTGAGCATTTCTGGCCAGAGCGTGCTCCAGTTCCTCCAGCACAAGTACTGATGCCGCGCCTTCACTGAAAAGGAAGCCGTTGCCTTCTTCGGAAAACGGGTACGCGTAGCCTTCATCGCTGAGCGATGCGCATTTGAGAGCTTCGAAGCCTCGCACGAGCAGCAGGTTTTTGTCCGGCAGGTAGTCGCTGCCGCCGCACAGGGCCATATCACACTGACCGTTCAGGATGCTCTCATATCCGCCGCCGACAGCTTCCGTTCCGGAAGCGCATGCCATACTCAGGACAGAGCTTCTGCCGTGGATGCCGAGAACGATGGAGATCCATGCTGCCAGGGAGCTCTGCATCGTCATCGGGATCAGCAGCGTGCTGATACTGTTTTCATATTCGAGCTGGAACGCCTGCTCCATAAGCTCGTACATGTTGGGAGCGCCGACGCCCATGTATACTCTGGTATCATCGTCAGGCGTTTCGATGCCTGCGTCAGCGAGCGCTTTCAGCGCTGAAAAGCACGCGGTGCAGGCACTTTTTGAGCCTCTGCGTTTCACCTGCTTGAGTTTCTTTGCATAT
The DNA here is from genome assembly GCA_963619345.1 of Bacteroidaceae bacterium. GTDB lineage: Bacteria > Bacillota > Clostridia > Peptostreptococcales > Anaerovoracaceae > Lentihominibacter. Next base: position 999 of record CAVEWO010000041.1, on the reverse strand, counting down.
TCCGAATCGTCGAATTCCGGATATGGTATGTAAAATCTGCTGTGCAGCTTTTCCTTTGCAGGGTTGTCTTTCACGATCTCGCGGAGGTCGACTTTTCTGTCGCAGAGATTGCGGAAGACTTCGCTGTGCTCCGTTCCGGCCGAGCATATCGCAGACATGCCTGTTATCACGACTCTACGCATCGGCTGTTCTCCCTTTTATCTCGTCGATCTTTTCAACGATGTCGCTGATAGTGCGCACGTTTGAAAGATCGTCGTTGCTGAAAACTATGTCAAATGCCTTTTCGATGTCTCCGACGATCAGCACCTTGTCGAGCGAGTCGACGTGAAGGTCTGCCGCCAGATCGAGGTCAGGCGTGATGGTGATGTCCGGGTCAAGCTCGCTGCCCAGCTCATCTTTTATAATTTCGATTATCTTTTCGATGTTGTCCATTTCGTAAATCCTCCTGTACTTGTTTTATATAATCTTTACCACCATTCGTCCGGCTGCGCCTTTGTCTTCGTGAAGCAGCTTGTGTGCGAGCGGGATCTCATCCCACGAGAAGACCTGGCCGACCGGCTGTCTGATATTGTTTTTCACGATGAAGCCGACAAATCTGTCGTAGTCCTCCGGCGTCGCGGAATGGCTGCCCTGCAGCCTTTTCTGCCCGAGCCACAGGAATCGCAGATCAAGATTCGTCCAGTATGAAGATGTTGCGCCGCATATCACGACCATGCCGTTGTTGTCGCATACGAATATCGACGTCGGTATCGTGTCTGCTCCCGGATGCTCGATGACAATGGCCGGATCTTTGCGCACACCTGCGGCTTTCCATATGGCTTTCCTGAATTTCATCGCCTCGTAAAGCCATTTGCGCTGGACGTCCGGATCTGTGTAATCCGTGATGCTGCCCCAGTGTGTGAAGTTTTTTCTGTTGATGTATCCGCGGGCACCGATTGATTTGCAGAATTCTCCGCGTTCGTCGCTCGACACTACCGCGACAGGGATGCCGCCCATAGC
>CAVEWO010000040.1:0-9083 GCA_963619345.1 Bacteroidaceae bacterium | reverse complement strand
GATCATCGTCGGAGATATCCTCCCCGCCGAGCCTTATCCGTTCATTGAAGCTCTCGATGAACGGCGACGTGTAAAGTCCGACACGGTATCCGCACTCTGCGAGCCCGCACTCCAGAAATTTGCATACCGAGCCTTTCCCGTTCGTCCCGGCGACATGTATCACTCTGAGGCTGTCCTGCGGATCTCCAAGTTTTTTCATCAGCGTGCTCATCCTTTCAAGGCCGAGCACGCTCCCGAATCTGCCGAACTCATGTATCTTGTTTATAGCTTCGATCATTTTACCTTTTTCTCTACCACTGCAAGCCTGTCGCAGACTTTTGCGAGCATTTCCTCGTACTTGACCTGCTTTGCCTTTTCTTCGTTGATAACTTTCTCCGGAGCTTTCTTTATGAAGCCTTCGTTGGAAAGCTTGCCGACTACTCTCTTCACTTCGCTCTCGAGCTTTTTCTTTTCTTTCCTGAGTCTGTCAAGCTCTGCCTCGTAGTCCATGATATCGTCGAGCGGGATGAATATCTCTGCTCCTGCAACTACTGCCGACATTACTTCTTCAGGAACGTCTGCCTTGCTTGCTGCAAATTTGATATCAGTGATGTTGGCGATCTTTCTTATATATCGCTCGCCAGCCTTGACTACAGGCTCCTTGCCGTCTGCGCACAGGATGACTGCGGTCAGCTTCCTGCTCGGTGCAGCGTCTGCCTCTGCCCTGATGTTTCTGATGCTCTTTATCACAGCCATTGCCATTTCAAGCTTCTCTGTCTCTTCAGGGAAAGTCAGCTCTTCGCTGTAAAGCGGCCAGCTCTCCTTGATCAGGAAGTTGTCAGGGTTGTCAGCGGACGCTTCTTCCTTAGGTAAATATGTCCATATTTCCTCGGTAATATACGGCATGAACGGATGGAGCAGTCTGAGCATATCCTTGAGCACTTTTACGAGAACTGCTCTTGCGACCATCTTGTCCTGCTCGTCATCGCCGTAAAGTCTGCCTTTTACGATCTCGATGTACCAGTCGCAGAACTCGTTCCATATGAGGTCGTATGCTCTCTGTCCTGCAAGTGCCAGGTCGAATTTTTCCATCGTGTCTGTTATATATTTCACTGCGTCGTTAACTCTGGATATCATCCACTTGTCTTCATCCTGCAGCGCAGCGCTGTTCAGGTCTGTGAGATCCGTCATCTCTCTGAAGCCACCGTCTTCATCCTGCAGGTTCATGATAACGAATCTTGATGCATTCCAGAGTTTGTTCGCAAAGTTTCTAGCTGATTCGAGCTTGTCCGTCTTGAATCTCATGTCGTTGCCCGGCGTTATACCTGTAGTGAGCATGAATCTCAGTGCGTCAGCTCCGTACTGGTCGATTATCTCCAGCGGATCGATGCCGTTGCCGAGCGACTTGCTCATCTTCCTGCCCTGTGCGTCTCTTACGAGGCCGTGTACGTAAACGTACTTGAACGGTACTTCACCTGTCGTTTCCAGTGCCGAGAAAACCATTCTCACTACCCAGAAGAAGATGATATCGTATCCTGTCACGAGCACGTCTGTCGGATAGAAATACTTGAAATCTTCCGTCTCTTCCGGCCAGCCGAGTGTCGAGAACGGCCAGAGCGCCGATGAGAACCATGTATCGAGCACGTCTTCATCCTGCTTGATGTTCGTGCTGCCGCACTTGCTGCACTGATGAGGTGCTGTTTCCGCAACCATCAGCTCGCCGCAGTCCTGACAATAGTATGCAGGGATCCTGTGTCCCCACCACAGCTGTCTTGAGATACACCAGTCTCTGATCTCCTCGAGCCAGTGGAGATATGTCTTCTCGAATCTCTCAGGCACGTGCTGCAGAGCGCCGCTCTTTGCTGCTTCGATCGCAGGCTTTGCCAGTTCTTCCATCTTTACGAACCACTGGTCTGAAAGCATCGGCTCAACGACAGTTCTGCATCTGTAGCATTCGCCTACAGGAATGACTTTTTCCTCTGTCTTCACGAGATATCCTGCCTCTTCGAGGTCTTTTACCCATGCTTTTCTGCATTCGTATCTGTCCATGCCCTCGTATTTTCCTGCAAGACTGTTCATAGTAGCGTCAGGATTGATGCATGATATGTTTTCGAGATCGTTTCTCTGTCCTACTTCGAAGTCGTTAGGATCGTGTGCAGGTGTTATCTTTACAGCTCCTGTTCCTTTTTCAGGATCCGGATACGGATCGGCTATGATCGGGATCTCCTTGCCTACGAGAGGAAGTATGACATTCTTTCCGACCATGTCCTTGTATCTTTCATCGCTCGGATGCACTGCTATAGCAACGTCTCCGAACATGGTCTCAGGTCTTGACGTAGCAACGATGATACCCTCTCCGCCGTCTGCAGCCGGATATCTGAAGTACCAGTACATTCCGTTCTTGTCCTCATGCTCTACTTCCGCATCTGAAAGCGATGTGCCGCACTCCGGACACCAGTTTATCAATCTGTTCCCCTTGTAGATCAGACCTTTTTCGTAAAGTCTCACGAAGAAGTGGTTGACTGCCTTGTTGCAGCCTTCATCCATCGTGAAGCGTTCCCTGCTCCAGTCGCATGAGTCTCCGAGCTTTCGGCACTGTTTAGTGATCTTTCCGCCGAATTCTTTTTTCCATGCCCATGCCCTTTTGAGGAATTCCTCTCTGCCGAGGTCTTCCTTCTCCAGACCTTCTTCCTCTCTGATCCTGTTCACTACTTTGACTTCTGTGGCTATGCTGGCATGGTCGCTTCCCGGAAGCCACAGTGCGCTGTAGCCCTGAAGTCTCTTGAATCTCGTCAGCACGTCCTGCAGAGTCTGATCCAGCGCATGTCCCATATGCAGCTGCCCTGTTATATTAGGCGGCGGCATCACGATCGTGAACGGCTTCTTGTCAGGATCACATTCAGCTCTGAACGCTCCGCTCTGTTCCCACATGTCGTAGATCCTGTCTTCAAATTTTTTAGGATCATATGTTTTATCAAGATTTTTTTCCATATTCCGTATCTCCTTTACTGCCTCGGTATCTTGACCTTACTGCCTGAGGCCTTTTCTTCTCTGTTCTTCGCAACGCTTCTTCATCACCGCGCCGTATATACCTGCTGCGATGCTGAAAACCAGCATCACTGCCGCAATGGCTGCGTATATCCTGTATATGCCGCCGAATCTCTCGTATCCCACCTGCTCCGCTCCATCTGCGGTGACCCGGTACTGATAAAGATCCCAGCCCGTATCGAGATTCACATCTATATGCTCATCTCCGTTCGACATCATTCCCTCTTCATAATCATAGTTGTCTGCGAAATGTGAAAACACTGCAACTCCGAAATCGTCACCTGCTCTGAAAGCATACATCGACCGGATCCCGTGTTCCTCTGCCGCAGTGATCTGTATATCGTCAGCTTCGGACTCCTTCTCGATTATCGCCGTCACTTCGCTTCCGGGATGCCCCGATATGTATGTGACAGCTGTCGGGAACAGAAAGAACGCTGCAAATACAAGCCATATGACTATTATAAAGTTTTTCACTATTCAGCCTCGCTCTCGTTCTCCATATCGCGTTTCATCGAAGCTACCATTTCAGTTGTAAAGCACACATTATCGCTCATAGGGTTTATAGTAAATCCTGCGATGCCGCTCTGCGGCATCAGCAGTATCGCCGCAAGGTCGTCAAAGTTCACGATCATGCTGTGCTGATCCTTCTCGATATCACATCTCAGCATTTCCTCGCCGTCAGTGAACACCGGGTAGTAAAGATCACCATTTGTCGCTTTTATAAGCTCAAAGCTGATCCTCGTATCCTTCTCGAGCACGACTTCCTCGAGAGCCTTGTCATACTCGGGATCCTTGTCCATCGATACAGGTATCAGCAGTTTTGCTCTGACTACCTCATTCAGAAGTTTTACCGAGTTTTCCATACCCGGATCTTTCTTCGCATTCTGTATAGCTTTTTTCAATTCCGGGTTTCTCACCGGCTTAGCCTGTTCCATCGTAGAAATCCTCCTATTTTTCCAGAATATATGCTTTAAGTCCCGGACGACCTGTATCTCTGCCGCCCTTTGCCTCTGTTTCCTTTATAATTTTCGTTTCTGCAATGAGATCATGTCCCGGATCCACCGGCTCTGCTCCGATGCCCATCAGACCAGCAAGTCCCGACGGTGTTACCATCTCGGTATTCACATCCGCTGTACGGAAATCATAGCCGCAGTTTTCTCTCAGCGCCATCACTGCAGGCACCGGCACGCTGATTTCCCCGTGGCTGCACATGATAGTGCCTTTTCCATCGTATATCGCCGATGTGCGTATTTCATCTGCATCTATGTAAGATACCGCCATACCTGTCGCCAGCGCATTGATGATCGCTTCATCTCTGCCGACCTCATGGAAATGCACAGTTTCCAGCGCAGCGCCGTGCACCTTTGCCTCTGCCCTTGCTATATTCGCGTAGACAGCTGCAGCTGCGGCCTTTGCATCTTCCGGAAAACGGCTTCCTGCTATGATGCTCTTCACTTCGTCATAGCTCCTGCCGTGTCCGTGATGCCCGTGTTCATGATGCGATCCCTCGCATATGCCATGCTCTGCAGCTTCATTTATTTTTTCGCATATCTCATCCGAGCGTCCGCTCAGATCAGCAGCAGCTTTCAGCAGCATGTCTCCGCTGATACCGTTGCTGCAGTCAAAATACAATATTTTCATATTCGTTTAAGTACCTTCTTCCTGAAAATCTGCTACCTTTTAATATACATTGAATGGCAGTAAAAGTAAAGTGACAAAAAGCCTGCTGTGCTCAGCTGCACGACACTTGGTACAATAACGAAAGCACAAAAAAGGCAGACAACGTCTGTTTTCAAGTTTCACGCGTCTGCCTTTTATAATCTATCCGTTCTTCTTCGCTGCCGCTTCGATAACATGCTTCATCAGCACCGCAGTCGTAACGCTGCCCACCCCTCCCGGAACAGGCGTTATCGCTGACGCTTTTTCTGATACCGCATTGAAATCCACATCTCCGCACAGCTTGCCTTCGTCGTCTATGTTAATACCCACATCTATTATTACCTTGCCGTCTCCGGTGATATCCGGCCCGACCATCTTCGCTTTTCCCACGGCTGCAACGATAATATCGGCATCGTGCCCGACTGAATGCATACCATCGCTTCCCGTCCTGCTGTGACAGATCGTTACCGTGGCATTCCTTCGCAGCATCATCATCGCGACAGGTTTGCCTATCACGAGACTCCTGCCTATGACTGCCACGCGCTTTCCTGCCGGATCATATCCGTAATGATCCAGCATTTCCATGCATGCCTGAGCAGTACACGGCGGAAATCCCGCGTCACTGTCCATGAATACCCCGGCCATTGACCCTGCGGTTATACCGTCCACGTCTTTTTCTGGCACAAGCGCGGCACATACTGTCTTTTCATCGATATGTCCGGGCAGCGGTCTGAATATCAGAACCCCGTGTATACTGTCATCGCGGTTTATCTTGTCCAGCTCAGCCAGCAGTTCATCCTGCGTGATCTTTTCATCATAAACGAACTGTTTCACATCTACTCCCATCTGCTCGGCGCGCTTCATCGCGCCTCTCTCGTACGACAGATCCCCTGGGCGCTCACCGAGTCTGACTATCGCCAGAGTCGGACGGATGCCGTTTTGCCTGAGCTCATCTGTCTTTATCACATTTTCCTCGGTAAGTCTGTCAGCGACATCTTTTCCCCTAAGTATTTCAGTCATATATTACCCTCGCAGTTTGTCAGCGACCATCTCAAAAACCTCGTCTGCCATCGTGGCATAATTCATCAGATGCATAGCGCAAATGGTGTTCAGTTCATCAGCGCGCTTCCTGTTCATCATCGATCCTGTATTTATGTACACGTTCAGGCTGGCCGCCTGAAGCGCTGACTTGCAGATTATCGCGCTGGCTCCCGCATCGCTTACCGCCATCCTGGAGCCTTTAACAGCAAACTCCTTCGAAAGCTCTATAGCCCTGCCGCACTTTTCCATTATGCTGATCGGAACACCGCATGCATTCTCCAGTGCCTCTTCGAGAAGCTCCGCTTTCTTTTCCTTTTCGATATCAGTCTCTGCTTTCATACCGTAAAGCTCGGACAAAGGTCTGAATATGTCTATGTCAGCCTGCACGAGATCCATAAGCTCATCCTGAAGGCTGTCCGCCTCGCGCACAAGCTCGAGCATCTCCTCCTGGACGTCAGCATATTTTTTCTTTCCAAGCGTGAGTGAACCCACCATTCTCCCGAGCGCAGCCCCCAGTGCTCCAACAAGCGCTGAAACACTGCCGCCTCCGGGCACTGGCGTTTTATCCGCCGTATTTTCAACAAATTTTCTGCATGTCTTATCGGTATAAAGCATGATACCTCCTGTGATTCTGCGATCTCGGGATCAGAAGAGCCCTGAGATCTTTCCTGTCCTGTCAACATCTATCTTCTCTGCCGCCGGTCTTTTGGGCAGCCCCGGCATCGTCATAATATCTCCTGTGAGTGCCACTATAAAGCCTGCGCCTGCGGAAACCTTGAGATTTCTTACCGTAAGTGTAAAGCCTTTCGGAGCACCGAGCAGAGTCTGATCGTCCGAAAAGCTGTACTGAGTCTTGGCAACGCATATCGGCAGTTTTCCAAAACCCAGAGTTTCCAGCTGTCTGAGCTGCTTCATAGCTGCCGGCAGGATGTTGATATCATCCGCGTGATATATCTTCTGAGCTATCGCTCTTATCTTCTCTTCGATGGAAAGCTCTGTATCGTATGCAAATCTGAAATCGCTTTCTGCCTCGCAGAGTCTCACGACTTCTTCCGCAAGTGCGATGCCGCCTTCACCGCCCCTGCCCCACACTTCGCTGAGCGCAACGTTCACACCGAGCTCTCTGCACTTGTCTTCGACGAGCTTCAGCTCTGCCTCGGTATCGGTAGGGAATCTGTTGATCGCTACCACTGCCGGGAGTCCGTATACCCCAGTGATATTCTCTACGTGCTGGAGCAGATTAGGAAGTCCTTTTTCCAGAGCTTCAAGGTTTTCTGTGCCCAGCTCGTCCTTCGCTGCACCCCCGTGGTGCTTGAGTGCTCTTACAGTCGCGACCACGACTACAGCTGAAGGTCTGATGCCTGACATCCTGCACTTTATATCAAGAAATTTCTCAGCGCCGAGGTCAGCTCCGAATCCCGCCTCTGTCACTATATAGTCAGCCATTTTCATCGCCATTCTAGTCGCCATCACAGAATTGCATCCGTGTGCTATGTTTGCAAAAGGCCCGCCGTGTATGAATGCAGGTGTATGCTCGAGCGTCTGTACGAGATTCGGTTTGAGCGCATCTTTCAGGAGTGCTGTCATAGCTCCCTGTGCATTGAGCTGACCCGCAGTTACAGGCTCGTCGTCATAGCTATAGCCAACTATTACATCTGATATCCTCTGCTTAAGATCATCTATTCCGGAGGCCAGGCAGAGTATCGCCATGATCTCGCTCGCAACGGTGATGTCAAATCCGTCTTCCCTCGGTGTTCCGTTCGCCTTGCCGCCGAGACCGTCTGTTATAAATCTGAGCTGTCTGTCATTCATGTCGACGCATCTCTTCCATGTGATCCTTCTCGGGTCTATCCTGAGTTCATTACCCTGCTGTATGTGGTTGTCGATCATCGCTGCCAGCAGATTGTTGGCTGCTCCTATCGCATGCATGTCTCCTGTAAAGTGCAGGTTAATGTCTTCCATCGGCACTACCTGCGCATATCCGCCGCCAGCTGCCCCGCCCTTTACACCGAACACCGGTCCGAGAGAAGGCTCTCTGAGAGCCACCAGCACATTCTTATCTATCTTTCTGAGAGCATCTGCAAGTCCTACTGTAGTAGTCGTCTTGCCTTCGCCTGCAGGTGTCGGTGAAATCGCCGTCACAAGTATCACTTTACCATCTTTTTCATCCTTCTTGTCATTCAGTAAATTGTAATCGACCTTCGCTTTATAGTTACCGTACAGCTCTATGTATCTGCTGTCCAGGCCTGCAGAAGCAGCGATTTCCTGAATATTCCTCATTTCCGTTTCCTGTGCGATCTGAATGTCGGTTTTGAATTCCATAATTTCGTTCCTTTCATCTGTTTGTCGGCGTATGCCGACATCAGGTTACCCTCTTGAGGGTTTCATATGTCTGTCAGCTGAAAGCTGACATCAGGTCATACCCTTGCGGAATCCCTGATTTGGATGCGAAAAGAGCCAGACTTCCCGGGCTCTCTGCCCAGACGGTCGGCTCACTGCTTCATTATACTTCACGTGGTCGATTCCACTATTACCGTCAGTCGTATAACGGTTTTATATTAACATGAAAAAAAACGACGGGCAAGCTTTTTCAACACCATGTCAGATCAGGAACATCCTCGCATCATGTATGCAAACTGCAGCCGCTCATATATATTATCCGGCAATGCAGCCGCCTGACGTGATCACCACGTTCTGCGCCGTCTGTCATTCGAAATATTTTTTCAAGAACGTCTTCCTGTGTATCGGGCATATGCCTTGACTGTCAATGCCCTCGTAATGCTGCCTGGTCCCGTAACCCTTGTTCTTCTCGAAACCGTAGCCCGGGAATTTCTGCGCATACCCGACCATCATCCTGTCTCTCGTCACTTTCGCCACGATCGACGCTGCTGCAATGCAGAGTATTTTCGCATCACCCTTTATCACCGGTTCCTGAGGTATATCGACGTCCTCTATCTCAATCGCATCTAACATTATATAGTCGATCCCGCCTGCATCCCCGCCGCCACGCACGCTGCAGCTTTTCAGCATCGCATCCAGCTCCGCAAGTGCCTGCCTCATAGCCTGCTTCGTTGCCTGCAGGATATTTATATCATCTATTACAGCGTGATCTGCCATGCCTATTCCATATGCCACGGCTTTTTCCATTATCACAGCGTAAAGCTCCTCGCGTTTTTTTTCGGAAAGCTTCTTTGAATCGTCGACGCCAAGCGCATCGAAGTCATCCGGGAGAACTACTGCCGCCGCAACTACAGGTCCTGCGAGAGGTCCGCGCCCCACTTCATCGACGCCTGCGATATTGCGGTATCCTGCAGCATGCAGCTCCGTTTCACGCGCCTTCATCTCGGTCAGACGTG